>JALYXN010000039.1 GCA_030947085.1 Pseudomonadota bacterium
CGGTGGCGCCGAAACCGATCAGGCAGGCGAACTGATGCGCGTCGCGCGCCGTGGCGGTCTCCACCAGGATGTTGCACTGGCAGCGCAAGCCGCTTTCGATCAGATGCGCATGGATCGAGCCCACCGCCAGCAGGGCATGCGCTGGCAGGGTGTTTTTACTCGGATAGCGGTCGGTCAGAAACACCATCCCGGCACCGGCACGCACGCCCTGTTCCGCCTCGCGGCAAAAACGACGAAGCGCTGCCTCCAGCCCTTCCTCCAGCGGATAGCAGAGGTCGATCTTGACCGTGGCGTCCACGAACTGCGGCATCGCCAGTATCTGACGCAACTTCCGCTGCGAGCAGATTGGCGAGTTGAGCAGGGTCTGGCGCGCGTTCTCCACCGACAATTCGAACAGGTTGCCCTCCGGGCCGATCTGGGTGGTCAGCGACATCACCAGGCGTTCCCGCAACGGATCGATCGGCGGGTTGGTGACCTGCGCAAAGGCTTCGCGAAAGCGGTCGTACAACGGCCGGATCTGCCGCGACATCACCGCCAGCGGCGTGTCGTCGCCCATCGAACCGGTGGCTTCGGCCTCGGTTTCGGCCAGCACCTTGAGTACGCTCTCGCGCTCCTCCCGGCTGAGGCCGAACAGCTTCTGGACGCGCCGCAATTCGGTAGTCGCCAGCGGCTCGGCGGCCAGACTGGGGTCGATCAGATCCGATTCGAGGTAGTGCACGCCTTCGCGCAGCCAGTCGCGGAACGGCGCGCGACTGCGGTTGATGGCATCGATATCGGCATCATGCAGCAAACGGTGTTCGGCAAAGTCCACCGCCAGCATCTGACCCGGTCCCAGCCGGCCCTTGGCCACCACGCGTGCGGCCGGCACGTCCCACAGACCCGCTTCTGATGCGACGATGAGGTGGTTGTCGTCCGACAGCGCCCAGCGTGCCGGGCGCAAGCCGTTTCGATCCAGCGTGCAGACCGCGTAGCGGCTGTCGCACATCACCAGACCGGCGGGGCCGTCCCAGGGCTCGCTGTGCAGCGCGTAATACTCGTAAAAGCCGGCCAGGTCTTCATCCAGATCTTCGCGGGCGGCGAACGCTGGCGGTACCAGCACGCGCATCGCGGTAAGCATATCCAGGCCGCCGGCCAGCAGGACTTCAAGCGCGTTATCCAGACTCTCCGAATCCGAACCGCTCTGGCGAACCAGCGGACCGATGTCGCTCAGGTCGACCAGCGGCGAGCGCAAGACGGCTTGGCGCGCCTGCATCCAGCGACGATTGCCGCGGATGGTGTTGATCTCGCCGTTATGTGCCAATAGCCGGAACGGCTGCGCCAACCGCCACTGGGGCGTGGTATTGGTCGAGAAGCGCTGGTGAAAGACCACCGCATCACTAACCAGCGATGGATGAGTGAGGTCGGCAAACACTTCACGCAGACGCCCCGGCGCCGCCATCGCCTTGTAGCCGATGACCTGCTCGGAAAGGCTCACGACGTAGAACTGCGGGTCGTCGGCCAGCGCCGCTTCTGCGCGGCGACGTGCCCGAAACAGCGCGCGCTCGAAAGACGCTTCGTCCATGTCGGCCGCGGCGTCGACAAATACCTGACGCACGCGCGGGCAGGTACTGCTCGATAGCGGGCCACAGGCGTCCAGATTGACCGCTATGTCGCGCCAGCCAGCGACGGACAGGCCCGCTTCCCGCAAGTGCCGCTCGAATTCCGGCACGGCACGGTCATTGCCTTCAGGATCGAGAAACACCAGACCCGCCGCAAACCGCTCACCCGGGGTCAAACCCGCCTCGGTCGCCAGTACACGCAACCAGTCCATCGGGCGATGCACCAGCACACCGCAGCCGTCACCACTGATACCGTCGGCATTGATGCCGCCGCGGTGCGAAAGTTTGGCCAGCGCAGAGAAAGCGGTATCGACCAGCGCCGAACTGGCACGCCCGTCAATTTGCGCAACAATGCCGAACCCGCAGCTGTCATGCTCGAATGCCTGGTCGTACAAGGTTGTGCTGATTGACTGCGCCATTTTGTCCCCGTGGCTGGATGAACTGAGCGTGCAATGCCGACCGTAGCTTGGACACCGAGACTGCACGCAGGCTGGTCTACCGACTTAAGCACAGTTGCTGCGTCGCGTCAAAGCATTTGGACGGCTATATGCAGCCCGGTCACTACCGATTTATTGCTCGGGTTGCGAATCGGTTCAACGCATCTACCCAAGCGAAGATGTCAACCATCGACCGTTTCGGGGGTTTGGCCGTCCATAAAGCATCAAGGCCATATCAGTGACGACCCGCTAGGCGGCAGACAGCGCAGCGCGCGCTCGCTACCGTGCTCCGGCTCGGTGATAATCGAGCCATGCCCAAGCTGATTCTCCCCTCTCCCGCCGTCCTGCGCCATCCCTTGCTCGCCACCCTGCTGCTGTGTATCTGCTGCGCCCCTGTGGCGACAGCCCGGCAGCAGGAGAAGAGCCGTAGCGAACAGACCGAAGCCAAACAGAAGCTGGTCGATCTTCGCAGCCGGATGCAGGCATTGGCCAAAGAGCAGGCCGCGACCGCAACCAAGCGCGACAGCGCCAACGCAGAACTCGCCAGGCAGGCCAGCGCGTTGGCCAGCGCTGCCCGCGCCGTACGCGAGACCGACGCGGCGCTGGTAGCGAAACAGCAGCAGCTGGAACAGTTGCAGACGCAACGATCATCGCTCAAGGAAACACTGCACGGCCAGCGCGCGGCTATCGCCGATTTGCTTCGCGCGACCTACGCGCTGGGCCACGGCTCTGATCTTCGATTGCTATTGGGCGATGAAGATGTAGGCCGTATCTCGCGCGCACTGATGTACTCCAAATATTTTCAGCAAGATCGGGCCAACCGGGTCAAGGGTCTGATGGCTGACCTGACTCGATTGCACGATCTGGAGTCCCGGATTACCGCCGAGCAGGAGGCGTTGCAGGCGACCAAGGTGAAGCGCGACGCACAGGCCAGGACGCTGGCACGGCAACGCGCCGTGCAGCAGAAGCTGGCCGCCGAGACCGATGCCAGATACAAGGATCAATCCGAGCGGCTTGCAGCGCTGAAACACAACGAGAAATCGCTCAACGATCTCGTCGCCACGCTGCAGAGGGCTATCGACCAAGCGGCCCGCGAGGCCGCCGCACGAGCAGCGGCGGAGCAGGCGGCCGCCAGCGGGAAACACCCCGGGCACCCGCCACCGCCGCCGCTCGACGTCGGCAGCGCCAGCGCCAACATTCGCGGCGATCTCCCCTGGCCAGCGAGCGGCGCGGTCAACAGCTATGGAAGTGGCGTACTGATCAAGGCCAGCGGCGGCAGCGAGGTCCATGCGGTCGCCACCGGCCGGGTGATCTATGCTGGCTTTCTGCGCGGCTACGGCACGCTGGTGATCGTCAATCACGGCCACGGCTGGATGAGCATGTACGGTAACAACGAAAGCACGCTGCATGACGTCGGTGACACGGTCCAAGCCGGCGAGCCGATCGGTACGGCCAGCCCGCCGACCGGCGTCAACACCGGCGTCTATTTCGAGTTGCGCAAGGACGGCAAGCCGGTCGACCCGCGCAGCTGGCTGAGGAAGGTCCGTTGACTCGACGACCATGCCGTTTCAGGGTACCGAGGTCGTTCGCATGAATTTCGCCGGTATCCGGTGGTCTCACTTTTTACCAGCACGCTTCCATGATTGATTTACTGTTGCGTATCCGCGCGATGTCGCCGTTTTCCGGAGTGGTTCCCATGCCTTTTTCCCGTTCGAGTCGGTTTGCGCTGCTGCTGACTTTGCCGTTGCTGCTGGCAGCTCCCCATGCTTTCACCCAGACCGTTCCGGCCGAGGGTGGAGCCGCGCCCGCTCCGCCGGTCGATCTTCCGGCAACGGCCAGTACCGCAGCCTTGCCCGCGAGCGCCGCCACCGATCAGGTGGACCTGGATGACATCCGCAATTTCAGCCGGGTCTACGAGGTGGTGCGGCAGGCCTATGTGGAAAAGGTCGACAACAAGACCCTGATGAAGGCGGCGATCACCGGCATGCTCAGCGAACTGGATCCGCACAGCGAATACCTCGACAAGGACGGTCTGGCGCAGCTGAACGAAGACACCACCGGCCAGTACAGCGGCCTCGGCATCGAGGTATTGCAGGTGGATGGCGGCCTGCGCATCGTTTCGCCGATCGATGACACCCCCGCGGCGCGCGCCGGGATCAAGCCCGGCGATGTCATCGTCAAGATCAACGGTGGGCTGGTGACTGCTCAGAACGTGGATGACATGTTCAAGCAACTGCGCGGCAAGGCGGGCAGCAAGATCGACCTGACCATCGTGCATGACAAAAGCGACAAACTGATCGACCTGCATCTGGTCCGCGAGAACATCGCCATCAGCAGCGTAAAAGTTCGTGAACTCGAACCCGGTTACGCTTACCTGCGGATAAGTCAGTTTCAGGAAGACACCGCCAGTGACCTCGATCGAAAGCTCGGCGAGTTGCTCACCAAGAATGGCGCGCAGAAAGGTGCGGTGCTGGATCTTCGCAACAACCCGGGCGGCCTGCTGACGGCGGCCGTGGGAGTCAGTGATGACTTTCTGGACTCGGGGGTCATCGTCACCACGCGTGGCCGCCTGCAGGATTCGAACATGAGTTTCAAGGCCCACCCCGGCGACCAGCTCAAGGGCGCGCCGATGATTGTGTTAACCAACAACGGTACCGCGTCTGCGGCGGAAATTGTTTCCGGTGCTTTAAAGGACAATCACCGCGCACTGGTGATGGGCCAACGCACGTTCGGCAAGGGCGTCGTGCAGACGGTGCTGCCGCTGGATGCGACCCATGCGGTGAAGATCACCACAGCCCGCTATTACACACCGAGCGGCACCTCGATCCAGGCTCAGGGCATCAAGCCGGATATCGCGCTGGGCGACCTGACCGTGAACAAGGCCGACAGCGGGCCGACGCTGATCAACTCCGAAGCCGACCTGCCGCATCACTTGGCCAATGAAGCGGCCGCTGGCGGCAACGGCGTCAATAACGACGGCAGCGATGCCGACAGCAAACTCGCCACTCGTGACTATGCGTTGTCGCAGGCCCTCAACGTGCTCAAGGGCATGGCACTACGGCAGACGCCCGCAGCACGCCGCTGATGCCGACGCGATGCTCGTGACCCGCGTCGCCGATCGAGCCACCAGCCAGCCGCACGTCCTGATACTTGGCGGCGGCTTTGGCGGCTTGGCGGTGGCGCGGCGACTGGCTGGTGCGGCGGCGCGGATTACCCTGGTGGACCGGCGCAACCATCACCTGTTCCAGCCTTTGCTGTATCAGGTCGCCACGGCCAGCCTGGCCGCGCCATCGATCGCAGCACCGCTGCGGCAGATTCTGCGGCGCCAGCGCAATCTCACGGTGCTTCTGGACGAGGTGATCGACATCGAGCTGGCCGCGCGGCGAGTGCAATTCGCGCATGGACGGATCGACTACGATTTCCTGATCGTGGCCACCGGTGCCACTCACGCCTATTTCGGGCACGACGAATGGGCGCGTTTCGCACCGGGCCTCAAAACGCTGGACGATGCCTTTCTGATCCGCCGCCGCGTGTTGCTGGCCTTCGAGCGGGCCGAACGCGAAACCGATCCCGAACGCCGTCAGGCCTGGCTCAATTTCGTGGTGGTCGGCGGCGGCTCCACCGGGGTCGAACTGGCCGGCACCCTGATCGAACTGGCGCGGCATACGCTACGCCACGAATTCCGCCGAAGTGATCCGCGACGCGCCACGGTGCGGCTGATCGAGGCCGGGCCGCGCCTGCTGCCGGCTTTTGACCCGGTGCTGTCGGAAAAGGCGCGCCAGCAGCTGGAGCATCTCGGCGTGGAAGTACATACCGGGGTCGCCGTCACCGACATCGACGCGGAGGGCGTGAACCTGGGCGATCGTCGGCTCGTCGCTGGCACTGTACTGTGGGCCGCCGGCGTGGCCGCCTCGCCGGTAGGGCGCTTGCTGGATGTTGCGCTGGATCGCCACGGCAAGGTACAGGTACGGCCCGACCTGAGTATTCCTGGCCATCCCGAGGTGTTTGTCATCGGCGATCTGGCCGCCGTCCAGCAGGCGGACGGCAATCCCGTGCCGGGCGTGGCAACAGCCGCCAAGCAGATGGGTTTACATGTCGGCACGATGATCCGCACGCGCCTGCGAGGCGACGACGCCAGCCCACCCTTCCGCTACCGCGACGACGGCTCACTCGCCACCATCGGCCGGATGGCTGCGGTGGCCCAGTTCGGCAAACTGCGGCTATCCGGCTTTCCCGCGTGGTCGACGTGGTTGCTGGCCCACATCTATTTCCTGATCGGATTCCGTAACCGGCTGGTGGTGATGCTCGACTGGGCCTCGGCTTACTGCACGCACCAGCGACATGCCCGCATCGTCAGCGGCAACGATCTGCAGGAGGTCGATGCGCAGAAACGGGATTGAGTGGCTATCCCGACAGACAAACGGCCCCTCGCGGGGCCGTTTGCACAGACGCTTGTCCCGAGCTCACGCGGTGGCGAAAAGCCCGCGCATCTTCTTCATCGCATTCGCTTCCACCTGACGAATGCGTTCGGCGGAAACACCGTACTCATCGGCCAGATCCTGCAGCGTGGCCTTGTTCTCGTCGTTGAGCCAGCGACGCTGGATGATGTCGCGCGAACGCTTGTCCAGATGGCTCAACGCGTCGGTCAGATTCTGCATCTGATTGTCGGAGTGGTCCTGGTCAGAAACGTTTTCATACGGATCAGCCCCGTCGTCGACCAGAAACGCTGCGGGTGCCGGCTTCGCATCCTCGTCATCCGATACCGGTTCGAACCCGATATCGCGACCGGACAAGCGCGACTCCATCTCGCGCACCGTCGCTTCGGGCACGCCCAGATCCAGCGCCACCTTCTTCACTTCGGCCGCGTTCATCCAGCCCAGACGCTTCTTGTTCTTGCGCAAATTGAAGAACAGCTTGCGCTGCGCCTTGGTCGTGGCGACCTTCACGATGCGCCAGTTCTTGAGGATGAACTCGTGCATTTCGGCACGAATCCAGTGCACGGCGAAACTCACCAGGCGCACACCCTGGTCGGGGTCGAAGCGCTTGACCGCCTTCATCAGGCCGATATTGCCTTCCTGAATCAGATCGGCCAACTGCAAGCCATAACCGTTGTAGCCGCGCGCCACGTGAACCACGAAACGCAGATGCGACATCACCAATTTCTTGGCCGATGCCAGATTTTCCTGCTCGAGGTAGTCGCGTGAAAGCGCCTGCTCTTCTTCGGAGCTGAGAACGGGAATTCTATGGACCGCGGAGATATAGGCATCCAGGCTGCCGACGAGACTCGGCAGCGGATAATTGGCGGTCACCAAAGCTTGAGACATGGGTGGAACCTCCTGAATGACATCAAAGTTTAGCACTCGGGTCGT
The DNA here is from genome assembly GCA_030947085.1 of Pseudomonadota bacterium. Taxonomy (GTDB): domain Bacteria; phylum Pseudomonadota; class Gammaproteobacteria; order Xanthomonadales; family Rhodanobacteraceae; genus Rhodanobacter. The sequence continues at coordinate 7,405 of JALYXN010000039.1, forward strand.
TGGAGTGCTAAATCCTCGATAGGTTCAGTCCGACGGACATCGGACTTTAATGAACTCTATGGTACAGATATCTTCAGGCCTTGTCGAGTGCGTTGAAGCACCCCAATGGCGTTCGAAAACTTCCGTTCAAGCCTCGTTTAAATTGGCTCGCAGCTTGGTCCGTGGCGGCAGCTGCCAGTTAATCGGCGCATCACCGCGCCTTTCGAGCCATTGATTGGTGGCTGAGAAATGCCCGCAGCCGATGAAGCCACGATGCGCGGACAGCGGCGAAGGATGCACAGACTGCAAGACACAGTGCCGTTCGCTGTCGATCAGCTGCCCCTTGCGCTGGGCATAGGCACCCCATAGCAGGAATACCAAACCTTCGCGCTCCTGGTTAAGTGCGTCGATCGCCGCATCGGTAAAGCCCTCCCAGCCCTTTTTCTGGTGCGATCCGGCACGACCCTCTTCCACGGTCAGCACGCTGTTGAGCAACAGCACACCCTGATCGGCCCACGGTGTGAGGCAGCCGTGGTCGGGACGATCGATGGCGAGGTCGCGCTGGATTTCCTTGAAGATATTGTCCAGCGACGGCGGCACCCTGACCCCCGGCCGCACCGAGAAACACAGGCCATGCGCCTGGCCGGGGCGGTGATAAGGATCCTGACCGAGAATGACCACGCGCACGGCATCGAACGGAGAGTGGTCAAAGGCGGCAAAGATCTCCGGGCCCGCTGGATAGATGTGCTTTCCCGCCTGTTTTTCGGCGCGAAGAAAAGCGGCCAGCGCCTGCATGTCCGGACGCTGCAGATAGTCGCCGACGCGCGCCTTCCACGACGGCTCAAGCCGGGTCCGTTCGCCGTTCATGCTTCACCCACCGGGTGGTCTACGTGCTGTCGAAGATGCCGCGCGACGCGTAACTGGAACAGCACCTTGGTTACCAGCAGTTGTTCCTCGACCGGTTTCTCGACCAGATCGTTGGCACCGGACCGAATCAGCGCCGCCTGATTGGCCGGGTTCTCGTCACCGGTCATCACCAGTACCGGCAGCTGGCCCTTGCCGTAACCCAATTCGCCGCGGATGTGCTCCAGCAGATCACCGCCGGTCAGCTCGCCCTTCAGGCTGACATCGGTGAGCACCAGATCGGCACCGACCCGGCCCTGGGCGCGGGCCGTCTCCAGCATCGCCAGTGCCTCTTCCACACTGATCACATGGCGCACGGTGAGCCCGGTTTTCTCCAGCATGCGACGCGTCGCCAGCGCCACCACGCGGCTGTCTTCGACATACAGCACTTCGCCATCCGTGATGCTTTGCGGGCTGACATAACCACGAATGAACTCGGCCAGCGCCTGAAAACCCAGCGCCTTGTCGAAGTAATCGGTGACATGCTCACCCAGCGAGCGTCGGTACAAGCGATCTTCGACGTCACCGGACACGACCACGATCGGCACATAGATCTGCGGCGCCGACTCACGCACGAACTGCGCCAGCTCAAGCCCGTCCATGTCGGGAAGACGCAGCGCAATGGTGATGAAATCGAAGACGCCCTCACCCAGCACCGTCTGCGCCTCGGCTCCGCTACCGCAGTCGATCACCGCGACCCCGGGCAACTCGGCCTTCAGCACGCGGGTGATCAATTTGCGAACCACACGTGAGCCGTCGACCACCAGCACACGCGGTGCGTCGGTCAGCAAACGGCCGCTGATAGTTGTGCTCATTGCTTGACTCACCATCCACTCGATGACTCGCGGCGTTCCCTCGCCGATGAACCGGCGGGCGCACCCCTGCACCCGCTTCAGGTAGACATAGTGCCGCAGTAACGCAATTCCCGGCTACGGTTTGCGTCACCGCATCCAGCACTCGTTATCCCAGCCGGCGCAATTGCCACGCACTGACCAATCGTGCACCAAGCCAGCCCAGAAAAGCGGCCGCCAGTGGAACGGCCAGCAACAACCACGGCGGCAAGCCGCCCATCGTCAGCTTGCCATCATAAGCACGCGTCAGCTGCTCCACCGGCGCCGCCAGCGCGAGTTCGATCAGCACCGCCAGCGCGGCGGCAAGCATGCCGCTGAACAAGCCGTACCAGATACCGGCATACAAATAGGGCCGACGTACAAACGCACGACTCGCGCCCACCAGTAGCAACACGCCGATCTCCTCGCTGCGGCTGATGATATCCACGCGCACGGTGTTGCCGACCACCAGCAACGCGGCCAGCGCCAGCAGCGAAGCCAGGATCTGGGCCGCGCGATTGCCCACGCCGAGCAGTGCGTCCAGCCGCTGTCGCCAACTGCCGCTGTCCTGCACCATGTCCACACTGCGCATGCCGCGCACATCGGTGACCAGTTGCTGGAGCGATGATGCGCTCGCGTGCGCTCGCGGCTGCAGTTGCACAACATAAGGAAGCGGGTTGTCATCCAGTGTGTCCAGCGCGCCGGAAAAGCCCTGCATCCTGGCCAACTCGTCCATGCCCTGCTGCGGTGTTTTCACGATGACCCGTGCCACTTCGGGCCGCTCGCCGAGCTGTCGGGCCAGCAACTTCGCCTGCTGCGCCGTTTGTTCCGGCTGCAGAAACACGCTGATCGCCTGGCTCTGGCCCAGCGCGTCGCCGAGTCTCTGCACATTGCCCAGCAACAGATAGAACGCCAGCGGCAAGGCCAGCGCCAGCCCCATCACGGCGATGGTCAGCATGCTGCCCAAGGGACGCGAGGCCAGCCGGCGCAAGCTGGCAGCGGCACTCCAGCGGTGGTGTTCCTGCCAACTGGCGAGGCGACGGCCACGCTGTTGCTGGTTGCGCGGCGTGGTCTCGGGAGCGGTTTGCGCGGTGTCGCCCGGCGTGCTCACAACACCTCCTGTGCGGCCAGATCGGCCACCAGCCGGCCGTGGTCGAGCACGATCACGCGCCTCTTCATGCGTTTGATCAGGGACAGATCGTGGCTGGCGATCAACACGGTGGTGCCGACCTGCTGAAATTCGGCGAACAGGCCCATGATCTCCATGGCCAGCTGCGGATCGAGGTTGCCGGTCGGCTCGTCGGCAATCAGTAGCGTGGGCCGCGCCACAATCGCCCGGGCAATGCCGACACGCTGCTGCTCACCGGTGGACAAGGTCGCCGGCAACTGGCGCTCATAGGCCAGCAGACCGACTTTTTCCAGCGCCGCATGCACGCGACGCGAACGCTCCGCACGGGCCACGCCGCCAATCGTCAGCGGCAGTTCGACGTTGGCGAAGACCGTGCGATCCATCAACAGCCGATGATCCTGAAACACCATGCCGATATGCCGGCGCCATTTCGGGATACCACTGCGGCGGATCTTCGAGAGCTTCTTGCCGTCCATGCTGATCGCGCCGTGCGAGGGACGCTCGATCAATCCCAGCAATTTGAGCAAGGTGCTCTTGCCGGCGCCCGAATGACCCGTGACAAAGGCCATTTCGCCGGTCGGCACCTCGAACGACAGCTGCGAGAGCGCCTCGTGGCCGCCCTCGTAGCGCTTGCTGACTTGATCAAACTGGATCACCGCGTTTCCCCGAGCCTGCGTATCGTCTGTGGACAGCAAGGATAAGGGAAGGCGACGTCAAGGTGACGACTTCACGATGTCCGGTGGTGCGGGACATCGTGAAGCAAACGGCCGGTCAGCGGCCGGTGAACAGACGGGTCAGACGACGGAACAGACTCGGTTTGTTCGAATGAGCGTGCTCGCCGGATTTGGCGGATGTCACCTCGACCTGCCGCGATGGCCGCTTGTGAGCGGTACCGCTAGCCTCGACCGCACCGCGTCCGCGCGGCGGCTTGCGCTCTGCGTGCGGAGCACGATGACCTTCGCTGGCGACAGCCGCCTGACCGTTGGCGACCGCACCCTCGGCCGGCGCGCCCTCACGACGACGATTGCGACCACCACGGCGGCGGCGTGGTTTGCGGACACTTTCGCTCGCATTGTCATCGGCGGCAGGCGCGAGCTCCGGTTTTTCCACGGCAACCGCCGCCGGCTCGACAGGGGCTGGCTTGACCGGGGTAGGCGTGACGTCAGCAGCGGGCCGAGCGGGCTTTGGCTTGTCGGAGGGCCGCGGGCCGCTGCGGCCGCCGCCGCTACGCTCACCGGTGCGATTGGCACCGTTGCTGCGACGCGGCTTTTCACCGGGGCGCGGCGGCACCACATCACCAAACGCAGCGCTGTCAGCGGCCGCATTGGCGGCAAACTCGGCGTCGACTTCGCGCGACTTGGGCATGATAAGTAGCGCCGAATCCATCGGCGCTACCGGGATGCTCTGGCCGATATAGGTTTCGATGTCCGGCAACGACATGGCGTACAGATCGCAGGCGAAGCTGATCGCGTCACCCTCGGCACCGAGCCGTGCGGTACGGCCGATGCGATGCACGTAATCTTCCGCCTCATGCGGCAGGTCGTAGTTGAACACGTGACTCACAGCGGGGATGTGCAGCCCGCGCGCGGCGACGTCGGTCGCCACCAGAATGTCCAGCTGACCCTCCTGGAATCGCTGCAGCAGCTTCTGTCGCTTCAATTGCGGTACGTCGCCGGAGATCGCGCCGACACGGCAGCCATGACGCTTGACGCGATCGGTGACGCGCTCGGCCGCCGCCTTGGTGTTGACGAAGATGATGCTGCGGGCGGGCTTGGCCTGGTCGAGCAGGTTCAGCAGCAGCGGCATCTTTTCTTCCTTGGCCGGGAAGTAGACCAGCTGGCGCACCTTGTCCGCGGTGATGTTCTCGCTCTCCACCACCAGCTTTTCGGCCTCGTGCATGTGCTCGTAGGCCAGCTCCAGCACGCGGTGACTCAGCGTGGCCGAGAACAGCAACACCTGGCGCTGCTCGCGTGGCGGCAGGCGGCGGAAGATGAAGCGCACGTCCTTGATGAAGCCCAGATCGAACATCCGGTCGGCTTCGTCGATGACCATCACTTCAACGCTATTGAGACTGAACACGCCTTGCTTGTGGTAATCCAGCATGCGGCCCGGGGTGGCGATGATGATGTCGCAGCCATCCTTCAGTTGCTGGCGCTGCTTGTCGTAATCGACGCCGCCGTAGATCAGCGCCGTCTTCAAGCCGGTGTTGCGGCCGATCGCCTGCGCGTCCTTGTCGATCTGGATCGCCAGTTCGCGGGTCGGCGCGATGATCAGCGCACGCGGGTCGCTGTCCTTGCGGTCGGCGACGGCCGACGTGGTCAGCAGGCGATTCATCAACGCGACCAGGAACGCACAGGTCTTGCCGGTGCCGGTCTGCGCCTGACCGGCGACATCGCGCCCGGCCAGCGCTGGGGTCAGCGTCATCTCCTGGATCGGGGTGCAGCGGGTAAATCCGCTGTCGTCCAGGCCTTGCTGCAGCAGTGGATGCAAATCGAAGTTGGTAAAGAAGGTGTCGGTGAGTACAGTTTGGGACATAGGGGAATTAAAAACCTTAGCCTGACGGCGGCGTGATGCGCTGCGCCCGCTTCAGTCGCCGTAGTCGGCGGAGGGGCGGTGCAGGACGGGTGCGCGATGCGCGTTGAAGCGGCTCAATCGTCAGGGTCAACAAGATCGCGCCGCGGCTAGCGACGCCGTGTTTGTCGGCGATCTGACCGGCGGCTTGGAAGGCCGCCCTTGAATCGTGCCCGGAGTTGCGCTGGAATGAGGGCCTGCCATCTTGGCCCGCCCGATTTCTGTGCAACCCATGCTCCATGGGCGCCTGAGTGTAGCTGATGACGTCAATCCTTGTATTGACGTCGCCGCCACCCCATAGTTTTGAGCCCCGCCCTTTTTAGCGCCCCAGCCACGGAGATTCCCGGTGAGCGACCTTATTACCCATGTAAACGACGACGCCTTCGACGAGCAGGTGCTTAAATCCGACACCCCGGTTTTGCTGGATTTCTGGGCCGAATGGTGCGGCCCGTGCAAGGCCATTGCGCCGATGCTGGACGAACTGGCGCAGCAGTACGATGGCAAGCTGCGCGTGGTCAAGATCAACATCGACCAGAACCAGCAGACGCCCCGCACCTATGGCGTGCGCGGCATTCCCACCCTGATGGTGTTCAAGAACGGCAAGGTCGAGGCTACCCAGATCGGCGCCGTCAGCAAGGGTCAGTTGACCCAGATGATCGACAAGGCTCTCTGAGCCTGTCCACGCGCAGCCTGGCCGATTCAAACACGGCAGGCTGCTGAGGCTTTACGCCGCCACACGGCGGGTGCTAGATTGTTTGAGTCCGTCGGGACAGTCCTGTCCCCAGCGCCTTAGCGTGACGCACATCCTCCCTCCTGTAATTCAACGGCGCCCTGCGAGGATTGCCCGTGTCCGATACCGATAACAACACCCTGAACGACGCCAAGAGCGCCGACACCAAGCCCATGGCCGAAGGCAAGCCAGAGCCGCGCCCCCGTGCGCCGCGCCGATCGGCCGCCGCCGTAGCCGCGGCGAAGGCCGAAAAGGCCGCGGTCGCTGAAAGGTCGACGGAATCTGCGCCTGCACCGGCTCCGGTTCCCGCGCCAGCTCCGGCACCCGCACCCGCGTCGGCGCCCAGCACCGCGCCGGTTATGGCCGAGCGAGCTGCGCCTGCGGTAGCCAGAGCCGACACGGCTGAGCCACCGCCAGCACGCGATGGGGGAAACCCGCCCAGCCAGGATCAGGCATCCAGCCCGAACCCGGGCGCGAATGCCAGCTCGAACGGTGGTCAAAACAACGGCCAGAACAACGGCCAGAACAACAACAACCAGAACAACAGCGGGCGCGAGCCGCGCGAAGGTCGCGGCCGGCGTCGGCGCAACGAGCGTGGCGGCGCCCCGGAAAGGCAGGGCCAGGCGCCAGCGCCAGCGCAAGGGCAAGGGCAACCTCGTCCGCAGAACAACCCACGCCACAATAATCCGCACGGCCTGCCGGTGGATGACGACAACGCCGATCCGGGCAGCAATGACCGGGTAATCAACCTCACCGAGCTGAAGCGCAAGAAAGCGCCACAGTTGCTGGAGTTCGCCGAGTCGCTGGGCGTCCACGAAGGCATCGCCCGCGCCCGCAAGCAGGACGTGGTCTTCAACGTGCTTAAGGCGCATGCCCGCTCCGGCGGCGGCATCTGGGCTGAAGGCGTGCTGGAAATCCTGCAGGACGGCTTCGGCTTCATGCGTTCGGCTGACGAGTCCTACCTGGCCGGTCCCGACGACATCTACGTGTCGCCCAGCCAGATCCGCCGCTTCAACCTGCGCACCGGCGACTACATCACCGGCCGCGTGCGGCATCCGAAGGAAGGCGAGCGCTATTTCGCCATGCTGCGGGTGGAGACGATCAACGGCGATCCGCCGGAAGCATCCAAGAACAAGATGCTGTTCGAAAACCTCACCCCGCTGTTTCCGCGCCAGTCGTTCAAGCTTGAGCGCGGCAACGGTTCCAGTGAGGACATCACCGGCCGCATCCTCGACCTGATCGCGCCGATCGGCAAGGGTCAGCGAGGCCTGATCGTCTCGCAGCCGAAATCCGGCAAGACGATGATGCTGCAGAACATCGCGCAGGCGATCCAGTACAACCATCCCGAAGCGCACCTGATCATGTTGTTGATCGACGAGCGTCCAGAGGAAGTGACCGAGATCGCCCGTACCGTGCGCGCCGAAGTCATTTCCTCGACCTTCGACGAGCCGGCCGTGCGCCACGTGCAGGTCGCCGAGATGGTGATCGAACGCGCCAAGCGCCTGGTCGAACACAAGAAGGACGTGGTGATCCTGCTCGACTCGATCACCCGCCTGGCCCGCGCCTACAACACCGTGGTGCCCAGCTCCGGCAAGGTGCTCACCGGTGGTGTCGACGCCAATGCCCTGCAGCGGCCGAAGCGCTTTTTCGGCGCGGCGCGTAATGTCGAGGAAGGCGGCAGCCTGACCATCATCGCCACCGCGCTGACCGACACCGGCAGCAAGATGGACGAGGTGATCTACGAGGAGTTCAAGGGCACCGGCAACATGGAAGTGCACCTGAGCCGCCGGATTTCCGAAAAGCGCGTCTACCCGGCCATCGACATCAACCGCTCCGGCACCCGCCGCGAAGATCTGCTGATCGATCCGGACCTGCTGGCCAAGATCTGGATCCTGCGCAAGCTGCTGCACCCGATGGACGAACTCAGCGCGATGGAGTTCATGCTCGACAAGATGAAGAACACCAAGTCCAACGACGAGTTCTTCAATTCGATGAAGCGCTGAAGAGCCCTCACGCCGGTGAGGTCATCGGCGTGAGGCTGCTGTGCTGACCTCATGGATCTTGTGCATACCGAGGCCGAATGGTCTGACCTCCAGGTTACGTACTGCAGTGATGATTCCTGCTGCGTAGCCCGAACGAACGAAAGTTTCGCCCGGGCCGTTTCACAACCTCAAAACGAAACTCTCAGGCTGCCGTATACCAGCCGCCCGATGGGCGAGTAGGTGCCGATATCGCTGGTGGTGAACTGATTGGTGAAGGCACGCGGGAAGATCGGCGGCATGGTGTTGCCGATGTTGTTCACGCCAAGCGCGAGCGTGAGCTCCCTGTCGCTGCCGCCGGTCCCGAGCATCCAGGTGTACGAACCGCGCAGATCCCAGACGCTGTAGCTAGGCACCCGAATCCCGGGGAGGGTGCCAGCCGCGCCCGCATCGTTGACCGACGAGATGAAAGTGTTCGCCAGAGTGATGTCCAGATTGTTGTTCGACCAGTCGAGAGTCGAGTAGAAGCGGTATTTAGGCAGCGTGCCGGCGAACACACCGATGTTGCTGGCGTTGCCCGCGTACTCCTGGGACGGATCGCCCGGACGGCGCTGGAACTTGAACGAATTGAAGATCGTGCCCTTGCTCGACAGCTCCCAGGTTCCGTGCTGGTTCCAAGGGAGGATGTAATCCAGTCCCAACAGCCACGAGTGCTCGGTCAGGGCACTCTGGTTGCGGAACCTGTCGATGACGTAGAGCTGCGCGTATTTGCTCGGATCGGGCTGGCCGGTGACCGGGTTGGTCAGGAATGCCAGCAGCGAACCGGGGGTTCCGAACGCAGCGGTACCGCCGAGGTTGGTGAAGTTGCCCGTGCTGACACTGTCGAAGTACGGCGAAGCTGAACCCGTGTCGTTGACCGACTGCATGACACGGGTGAAATCCGCGCCGCCCGGAAAACCGCTGAGCTTGATCGAAGAGTAGTCCGCGGTTACGGTCAGGCCGCTGATGAAGTTCGGATGGAATTCGAAACCAATCGAGCGCGACTGCGCGGTGGACGGCTTCAGCGACGGATTGACGCCGTCCTGACCATTGAAGCTGTTGCCGACGGCGTACCGGCCGCCGAACACAATGCCGATGAGACGGTCAGTCACCGGTCGGGTGTCGAACGGCCCGTACGCCTGATATAGCGGAGGCGCGGCGAACGACTTGGTGTAGGTGGCATGAATCACGAACTGCCTATCGAAGGGTTCCCAGCGGAAGCCAAGCTTCGGCGAAGTGCCGTTGCCGGCATCGCTGTAATGCTCAAAGCGGCTCGCGAGAGTGACTTCGAGCCGGTGCAGGCCCGGTATATGCATGCTGCTCGAGGTGATCGGGACCAGCGTTTCGACGTAAGCGGCGCTGACGTTCCGACCGTGACTGAACGGATCGGTGTACAGGCCACCGATCCAGTTCTGGGCGTTGCCAGCGGTGGCGCCGGTGACTGGATCGGTGACCCGTCCATTCGGGTCGGCATGGCCGGAAACGCCCTCGTGGCGCCAGCTCACTCCGACCGCGACGTTCACCGAGCCTGCGGGAAGCTTGAAAAGATTGCCGACGACGTGCGCATCCCAGGAATAGAGCTTGCTGTCGCCATCGAGCACTTCGGTGCCAAAGATGTTGTCGAGTGCAGCCGCCGGGTTGCCGGACACGGCGAACGGGTTGAGCGCCGGCTGCAGCACCAGCGCATTGTTGAGTGAATAGCCACCGTAGACCTTGCTGTAGTCACCACCGGGGACCGCGTTGCCGCTGACATCGTAGCCACCGGCGACGGCGGGTGCCAGATTGGGTCTGAAAAGCAATTGGGTGTCGCGCTCTTTTACCTTGCTTTCGCTGTAATTGACGCTGGTCTGCCAGGTCCACGACGGGGACAGATCGCCCTTCAGTCCGGCGGAAAAACGATAGGCGTTGGTGGTGTCGAACACCTGCTTGGGCCGAGACATATCTGCAAACGTCACGCCCCTCGCATCGGTGGTCAGCGGGTTGTAGGGCGAGCCGGCCGGAACGTTGAGCGAGGTGAACGAGAACGGCTGGCCCGCAGCCTGCCACGCAGTGGAACGGACCTTGTTCTGGGAGAGCAGGATATCGCCGAACGCCGTCACCCGGCCGTCGAAGAAGGGCTGCGACGTGATGTTGGCGACAAAGTTCTTGTGCTCCTCCTGCTGCAGGAGCATGGCGTACTTCGAATAGTCGAATCCGTGGGACAGCTGCGAGGCGCTGGTGGCGCTGTAGACGCCCGGAGAGAGAGCCGCGTAACTGCCGGCGTTGGCGGCAGTACCAGTTGGGCCGGGCGGTGTGAGCAGGCCTGGGGCCAGCACATAGCCACCCCCATCGACGACGCCGGGCAGGCCCGTGCCTGGGGTGACACCGTATTGCGGGCTGGTGAACGACCGCGCGCTTTCGAACAGTGGACTGGTCCTGGAATAGCTTGCGGTGGCGGTGATGTTCACCGGCCCAACATCCCCACCCACTGTCACGAATACCGAACGATCGTGATAGCCGCCGTCCGCCACGCCGTATTGGCCGCCGGCGGTGACGCCGTGGTAGTCGTGCTTGAGTACGAAGTTGACCACGCCGCCGACGGCGTCTGCGCCATAGAGCGAGGAGGCGCCGTCGGTGAGCACATCGACCCGCTCCAGAGCGGCGGCCGGAATCTGGCTGACATCGACGAAATTCTTGCTGCCGCTCAGGCCTGCGACCCCGTCCAGCGCCAGACGCTGACCGTTCAGCAGCACCAGCGTCGGCAGGTTCCGCAACTCGATCTGCGAGCCACCGGCGGTGAACTGGTTATGGTTCTGTGCGTTGCTCGCGCCGGCGTTGCTGCGACCGGCGAAGGCGGGAACGGCCTTGCGCAGCGTATCGAGCATGTTGCTGGTAACACCGGTCCGGCCGAGTTCGGTTGCATCGAGGGTGGTGACCGGCACCGCCGCGGCCTCGGGGTCGATCGGCAACAGCGTTCCGGTGACGACGACCTGCTGCAGTTGCTTGGCCTTGGCCTTGGTCGGAGGCGTCGGCGTGGCAGTGCTGTCGTTGTTGTTCTGGTCTTGCTGATTTTGCCCTGAAATGCCAGGTGTGCCGGATTTGGATGATGCGTGACTGCCGCCGTCCGCGGGGCGTGAAAATGCCGACGGCGCGGCCAGACAGGCGGCCAGCGCGACAGCGATGCAGGACAATCTGGGTAGCTTTTGCTGAGACATGATTCCCTCCCCGGGAGTCTGCGTTCAAATCCTTATGAACGGCAGCTGGATTCATCGATTGATTGGAAGCATCCGGGTTGCGTGGCTCACGCTTGCTTGAATCGATCGTCACGAGACCGCTGGCCCGATGCAGATTTTCAGTCCGTGCGCTGTTCTTGTACGGACGCGCTTCTTCTGAGCGCTTGACGCTATGGCGAACATAGGTGACGAAGCTCTACGGAAGCTGAAAATCACCTGACATTAAATTCAGATTCAGGCTTTGCGCCTGAAACCATCGCGCGAATCATTTTTCCGGCCTGATTCGCGTCAAGCCTCAGCTGACGCTTTCCTGGATTATCCCCGAACTCCGGCGTTCCGATGGCTTGCCGCGCCCGTAGCCAAAGTACAGCAGGCTCAACCCGTCACAGCGGCAATCCGCATGGCTCAGCCCGCTGTCACGCCACTCCTCAAGATGTGACTTCCAGAATGCCGCCTCGCCGAGCATGCGCTCGCTCACGAGTAAGCACGACAGCTCCCGTCGTATACGCGCGGGTGAGACCACCGAAAGCCGTCAATGAATTCAGGTTCAATTTAGATTGAATTTAGGTTCTTGCCGTAGCCTGCAGCTGGCAATCGACTAGCGCCCCAACCATTCAGGAGGATTTATGCGAGTCCTTTCAAAAATTGCTCTCTCGGTCATATTCTCAGCCGCCGGCGCAACCGCTTGGAGCGCAAGCGGGTCGAACGTCAAGAACTGGACGCCGCCAAACCACAAGATCTATGCGCAGACGATTTCAGACCGGATCATGGCCAGCCATCCCGAACTGCTGAGCGTTACCTTCCATGGCGTACCACCAGGAAAAACCGGCCTCTACACGATGTTTGCCGGTTCGTACCCGGAGCGCATAGGAAATCCTGACGATCCGGACGACATTGACGTGATCACCAAAGGGATCACCATCATTGATCCCCGATGGCACCGAACCCAAGACTCCAAGAAAAAGTTCGTCGTCCAGTTGCCGCTGCGCGATGCCCTTGGCGAGAACGTGGGTCTATTGGTACTGGCATTCAAGAATGACCAGAACCCCAGCAATAGCGGCAAGCTCGAAGAGAAGTTCTTTCACAAGTCAGCCGTGATCCGCGATGGCTTGCAGAAGCACATTCCGAGCTATGCCGCGCTGTTCAAGGCGGCGAAGTAACACCCACACGCCGATGCCTTCGTTTTTATGCTTTACGGCGCTTCGTGAAAGCGCGTGGATGATTGGCGCTCGGTGATCGCGGTGAAGCCCAAGCATGGCAGGTCTTTGCGGAATTCGACGCTGCTCTGCAATCTGTCACGCTTTGGCAATGTCCACTTCGACAAAGCGTTCCCCGCGTCTGCTTGACGCCCATCGGCTGCCGCGCTTCCGCCCGCGGGAGACGGTCACGGGTGTGCGTGGCGATCCTGCGGTCGCGATCGTTCGGCGGGGGTATCCGTCCAGGGGTGTTGTGGTCGGAAGCAGCCACCGCACGATTCGGCAGATCGGCGACCTGTCCTGCAGCGCCACGCGAATGTGGCTGGTGCTGGTGCTGGAGGGGGCTGGATCGACTGCCAAACGTGCGGCAAAGTGCAGATTGAGTGGTTCGGCTGGCGGGCCAAAAGTCCGTTCTACGCGAAGCGTTCGACCGGCACATCGGTCGCCGCTGCCGGCATCTCTCCATGCGGGACGTCACCAAGGAATTAGAGCTCGACTGGCGTACGGTCAAGTCGCCCGACAACCAACTCAAGCGCCTGCCGGGTGCCGGGAGCCGCTGCCGAGCTTGCCGAGGATGGGAGCGCTGTTGACCCACGTGCGACCCGGTGAGCAGCGGATGATTCGTTTGCGCGAAATCATGCCGCTTGGCCACTGAGAACGACGCTTCCTTCGTGATGTCCGCTTTGCGTCGAAAGACTGCGCCTGGTCCGGCGAGCACCCTTGGCAAAACGCTCGCTCAGGACCAGACGCACTTTCGGCGAGTTCACAAGGTCGCCAGGTTCACAAGTGCGCGGAAACCTCCATGAATACTTCGCGACCGAAAGGGTCGTACATGCCGGCGAACAGATTGCCATTGAGCAGCAGCGGATTGGAGTTGTAGCCGATGATTGGGGATTTTTTTCCAAACATGTTGTTGACGCCAAATTGCACGTCCACATGCTTGAAGCTGTATCCCGTAGAAAGGTCAAAGTAGTCATAGGCCGGGACGTGCGAGTCGACCGGGTAGACCGTTTCCCCGGCAAAGCCCGCATTGGTTCCCTCAAAGTCCATGGCGCCAATGTGCCTCCAGTTCAGCGACGCTTCGAATTTGCCACGGGTCCATGTCGTCCGCAGACTGTGCCGCCATTTGGGAATGGGCGATGTTGGCCCTATGCCCGAACAGCTGGCGCCATAGAGGCCGGTGCAGTCGACGACGGGCACGGAAGGATCGGTAGCAATCCGGTTGCTGATGAGCTTGCTGCCGTTGAAGGCGAAGCTGACTGTGTCACGCGCACTCAGCGGAACGCTGTACTGTGCCGCGAAGTCGATGCCGCGCTCGGCCCAGCTGCCTGTATTGGCACGGCTTGCCAGGATCCGACCAGAGGTCAACGAGCCGTTGGGACCGCGAATAATCAGGTTGCAGAAGATCGGGTTTCCGTTTGCCACACACTGACTGAGCGAAGTGTTGGCATCAATCGAACCGATATAGTTGTTGATCTTGATCCGCCAGTAGTCAACGCTGGCCAGCAAGGTCGGTGCCCAGCTGAAGTTCGTGAAGACCACGCCTGCCGTGAGCGTCTTGGCACGCTCCGGGGTGAGATTCGGGTTGCCGCCGGTCACCACGTTTACGCTGTTCGCGGTCGGAATGGTTCCGTACTGTGCGCTGGTCACACCGGTGTTGGCACAACCGGCCTGACTGGCCGCCGGTGTCGGCCCGCTGCACGGGTCGGCGATCGGCTGCAGCCCCGCTGACTGGGCCAGGAACAACTCGTGCCCATTTGCGGCGCGAATAGCCTGGCTGTAGCCGGCCCGGAACCGAACCTGGTTGATCGGCGCCCACACGGCACCGATGTTGTAGGCATTGGCATTGCCTTGCGGACTGTAGCGAGCGAAGCGGTCAGCGAGATCGAGGCTCAGCTCCTCGGCGAACGGCCGATCCTCTACCAACGGCACCTTCAATTCGACGAAGGCTTCCTTCACGTTGAAACTGCCGGCGGTCGGAAGAGTCCCGTAGAGCACATTGCTGGCGTACATCAGGTCACCGGCACCTAGGGAAGGACTGGGCTGGTTGTTGATCGTCTCCTCCCGGTATTCGGTGCCCAAGGCAAGGTCGAGCGAATCGGCCGCCCAAGGGCTGGTCAGACCGTAGGCACCCAGATCGCCGATGACCTGTGCACTGAATACCTTCTGGGTGGCAGAACCCGAGTTGCCGCCGCGACCCGTGATATAGCCGAGCGCTGCCGGAGTGACGGCGCCAGCCGTCCAGATGTTGTACGGCACACAGGCGGGATCGGAGCCGTCCACGACCGATTGGCAGGTGGGCACGCCGTTCACGCTCACCACATTGAGGGCGTTGGTGACCCGGGCCGTCGAAATGTCATTCGACACCTGCTCATGGGCCGATACCTTGCCGTAATTCACGGACGCATCGTAGGTCCAGGCGGGGCTGATATCACCTTTGACACCGAGCACGATCCGGTACGAGGTGTGCCGGAAGGTGTCCGTCAACGGCCCACCCTCCACGTTGCGCCGACCGACCCCCACTTGGGCAACGTCCGCAGCCGTCAATCCATTCATCGTGCAGATCGTATTGAACTCGCTGGCCGAGAGCAGCGGGTCGCTGCAGGGGATGGCATAGGTCTGGGGGCCCACGCCGGAAGGCGCGGTGCCCGACGGCTCATATTGCAAGCTCGTGTTATCGCGCATGTACGTCCCTTCCAGGTAGACCTGCGCGTGTTCGTTAAGCGTGTAATGGGCGAAGATTCCCGCGGTATTGCGCCGGTCGGGCCGCTGAAGACTCTCCAGTCGCGAAAAATTGTAGCCGTCCGTAGCGTTGTTGTACGGGCGCAGGGCATTGCCTTCAGAATCGAGCGTATAAGCATTGCCGTTCGGATCGACGAACTGGCCGGCGGCCGTGGTGCCGTCGAGCAGGCAGCCGTATGAATTGCCGGTCTCCTGCAAGGTGCAGGCGCTGAAGTCGCGACTGGAAGACAGGATGCCTGCGCCGTGCCGTACACCGGCATAGGCCACTATATGTCCGTCCTTGCCCGCGAAGTCGCTGCCATAGACTCCGGTGACATTGTAACTCTGCCCATCAAAGACGCTGGAGGTATTGGGATCGACTCCGCTGGCGCGCGCGATCGAATGCAGGCCTCCGTTGTTGTTGCTGTCGTAGAGACCGCTGCCCTGCAACACGACCTTGGCGCCCGTATAGTCGGTGTCCATCACGAAGTTGACGACACCCGCTTCAGCGTCCGAGCCGTAGATCGACGAGGCGCCTCCGGTCAATACCTCGACACGCTTGATCAGGATCTCCGGGATCGTGTGAAGGTCCGCCGAGGGGTTGACCGCGTCACCCGGATTGATTCGACGGCCATTCATCAACACCAGTGTTCTGAAGGCACCGATTCCGCGAAGATCCACCGTGGCGGTGCCAGTAAGCGGTGTCTGGGCAATGCCGACTCCGGAGTCGGTCAAGCCTGCATTGGCCTGTGGAAGACTGATCAGCAGGTCCTCCGCCTTGGTCGAGCCCTGACGGGTGAGTTCGGCAGCATCCACCACGGCCACTGGCGCCGCGCTTTGCGCATTCGGGGTGCGGAACCGGGAACCGGTGACCAAGACCTCCTGCATGGTTTTCGCCGATGAGGCTGACGCAGGCTTGGTGTCTGGCGTCACGTCCTTCGATGAGGATGGCGGGACAGTCTGGGCGCTGACTGCGTCGCCGGAGGACAAGCTTTTCCCTGGTGGACTGGCGTGATACGTTGCCGCCAACGCCACGCCGGAAAAGGCGTACAGGACACCGGAAATCGCTACGGCGAGCGGATTGAAACGAGTGACAGACATAGGATCCCCTCCAGATAAAGTTGCCAGCGCCTGCAGGCTGTGCCTGGGCCGAGCAGAGGCTCAACCCAACCAGACCGTCCTCAAGCAGACTTGATTGCTTCTCCCAACTTGTTCATTTCGATGTTCTGGCACACTGCTTCACTGGCTTATTTTTTCCAGCGAAACACCCCGCGTCGCCGGACCGAAGAGCCCGATGACCGCCATCCCCACGACCATGGCGATAGCGATGAATACCGCTACCGCAAGTGCCCCCCCCGCGTTCAACAAGTAGCCAATGGCAAGTCCTGCAAAGGCCGCCGAGATACGACTCCACGAATAGACAAACCCGACGGCTCGTGCACGGATCCGGGTCGGGTAAAGCTCCGCCTGGTAGTTGTGGTAGGCGTACGACATCACACTGGCGGCCAGCGTAAACACGACGCCCAGGGTGATCAGCAGCACCGGGCTGTTGACCTTGGCGAAGGCGAGCATGCTCACGCCCATCACCGCCAGGCTAAGAATGATCTGCAGCTTGCGTTCGATTCGGTCGGCGAACAGCACGCCGAGCAACGGCCCAAGCGGATGGGCGATGGCGATGATGAAAGCGTATTCGAGGCTGTGCGTGATGGTGATGCCGCGCGCGATCAGCAGGGTCGGCACCCACGCCGCAAAGCCGTAGAAACCGATCACTTGTGCCATGTTGAATACCGAGAGCATCACGGTGCGCTTGCGAAACTGTGGCGAGAAAATTTCAACAAAGCGCCCTTTGCCGGTTTCCTCAACGTGTGCAACGACTGGTGCCGGCAGCGGCTTGCCGGTCTCAGCGATTACCCGCTCCTCGATCGCCGTCATGATCGCATCCGCCTCGTCGATACGACCCTGCAGCGCCAGCCAACGCGGGCTCTCCGGAATGCCCTGCACCAACAGCCACACCAGTACCGCGCCAACCGAGCCGATCAGCACCACCCAGCGCCAACCGTCGATACCGAGCGGGCTAAGTGGCACCAGCAACCAGGCCAGCAGCGCGACCACCGGCACGATGCTGAACGTAATGAACTGATTGACCGAAAAAGCGCGACCGCGCTCCGCGCTGGGGATCAGTTCGGAAATGTAGGTATCGATGGTGACCAGCTGTACTGCAAAGCCCAGACCGGCGATGAAACGCCAGATATTCAGCATTTCGCCGCTGCGTTGGAACGCCATGATCGCGGTACAGCACACGTACCACACCAGCGACCAGGTAAAGACCGCCCGCCGACCGAAGCGATCGGCCATCTGGCCGAACAGCACCACGCCCACCCACAGGCCGGCAAAGGTGCTGAACACGAACGTGCCGAAACCGGCGACCTTGATCGCGTCGAGGCGGGCAAAAAAGCCCAGTGATTGGGGCGTGAACAAACCCGACTTGATCATGCCCGGAGCGACGTAACCGGTGAAGAACAGGTCGTAGAATTCGAACACACCACCCAGCGAAATCAGTAGGATGATCTTCCATATCGTGCGCGACGACGGCAGGCGGTCGAGGCGGGCGGCGATCCGGGCGGATGCAGTTTCAGACACGTTAATTCCCCGTTGATGATGTGAGTGATCCCCGACCAGGGCCGGAGCAAGGAAGCGCATGCGCTGTAGCGGCAACCATCGAGCCAGGCATCATCAGGCTGCAGGGCATCGAGGAGAACATCTCCACGCTGGATCGGGGCCCATGTCCACAAGTGGCGCGCAATGGCTGGTGGCTGCGCGCTTCATTGGGACTCGTAGGTGAGCACGGTGAAGGTGTTGTCGAAATAGAAG
Organism: Pseudomonadota bacterium; assembly: GCA_030947085.1. GTDB lineage: Bacteria > Pseudomonadota > Gammaproteobacteria > Xanthomonadales > Rhodanobacteraceae > Rhodanobacter. The sequence continues at coordinate 25,565 of JALYXN010000039.1, forward strand.
TTCGGATAGAACGGCGCCACGGAAGTATTCACCTTCTCGGCGGGATTGACGCCGCCTTGCGCGGTAACCAGATACACGCGATCCCGTTGTGGATCGATCGCCAGCGTGCGCGCCATCGGGCGCGTGGTGATGGCTTGCTCGAGTCGATAGCTGTCGGGACCCTCCTGGTCGATCACCAAGAGGTTGGCGTCCACCCCGTTGGATGCATAGATGCGGCGCGAGCTTGGGTTGAAGACCACGCCGTCGTTGCCGCGACCGATCGGCAG
>JALYXN010000042.1 GCA_030947085.1 Pseudomonadota bacterium
TCACCGGATCGGCGAGGCGGCGGTCCCGCATCATCGTTCGCAGCGCCGCCAGGCCAGTTTCAGTGAAAACCAGTCGTGGCCAGCGCTGGGTGGTGTCGAGCCGCATCAGCCCCCGCTCGAGCAGTCCCTCGGCCGGCAATGGCAGCTTCGGCTTGCCGGCCTGCGGGCCGGTGCGCCAGGTCTTGATTTGGAAGCCATCGGCCACGCTCGGGAGCGTCGAGAAGAACTGATCGAGTTCGCGGCGGATGTAGTCTCGTTCGCTGGACGTGAACCCCGCGATCGTCGCTTTCTGCATTGTCGTCTCCATAATCCGCACCATAGCAGATGTGGCGCTCGGACGCGGCGCGGGACGCCCCTGCCAAGCGCCAGCGCAGCCCGCTGGGCGGTGCAGACTGCATGGCGGCCCCAGCAGCCCGCGAACCGTCAAGGGGCTGAAGCGGCTACGGAAGGCCCGGACGACGCACGGGTTGCGCACGGCCGAGATGGAGCAGGTGCGTAAGATGATTCGGGATCTGAAGGCGGGTGCCAAGCGCCTAGTACACCTCGCCGGAAGTGACGACACACTTCGACCAACCGACACAGGGGAACCCCAGGCGGCATCAAAATCGCCCCAAAAAAGTTCGAATCCGGCGGGATGTACTAGTTTAGCGGCCTGTGTCAGTAGGCCAGTGGTTGGTCCACTACCGGAACCCAGCGTCCGTCCTTGACTACAGCCAGAAAAGCTTTGGTCGAGCCGTGATGTTGGTTTGGACCGAACGAGTAGGTGTTGCCGTAAATATCCGTGAACTCGTGGAGGCTTTCCATCGCGGTGACCAGACTATCCACAGTCAGGTCTCGGCCCGCTAGGCGCAGCGCCTCCAACGCGATTTGCGCTACGGACACACCGGTCTGGCCGATGTAGTTCATATCGATTCCATAACGGGCGCGATACCTCGTCATCAGATCACGAATCTCCGGTCGCGGATCATCGGGATAGGCATAGAGCGTCGGCGTCATGGAGTAGAAACCTTCGCCCGTGCCACCAGGCGCTGTGGCGACCGCTGTATCATACGAAGCCGCCTGTCCCAGCATATCGACATCCCAACCGGCCTTCTTCACCGTCGATATAATAATCGTGGTGTCGCGAACGATCGTACCGAGTGTCACGAGGTCGCACTTCGCTTCACGCAGCTTGGTCACCGCCGCGCTGAAATCGGTATCAGTCGGCTTATGGGCGGTCGTCGCCGCGATCTTGATGTTCTCGGCCTCGGCCTGCTGGGTTACACCGGCGAGGACATCCTTCCCAAAGTCTGTATCCTGGTACATCAGGCAAATGACTTTCTTGCCTCGCTGCTCGACGAAGTATTTCAGTCCCGCCCGCATTTGATCGACATACGATGACGTCTGGCTGAATTTCAGCCGGTGATAGGGTTCGTACATCGAACGCGCCGCGGTCAGTGGCAGAAGCTTCGGTGTGTTCTTCTCAATTGCCATGGGCCAGGTCGCGTTGTTCATCGGCGTGCCGCCGTCCTGTAAGGTCATGAACACCTGGTCGTTGTTCAGCAGCTTGTTCATCGCCTGCACGGCGCGGGGAATCTGATACTGACTGTCTTCGACAACATAGCGGATCTTTCGGCCGTTGATGCCGCCTTTCGCGTTCGCCTCATCGAACAGAAGGCGGATCGCATTCGCATTGTTCACACCTTGAATCGCCGTAACGCCCGATAGATCGGTGACAGTGCCCACAACAATCTCGGTGTCGGTGACGCCATGTACTGATTCCGCCGCTACCGGGATGGTCCCCGACATGCTGGCCAAGGCGAAGGCGAGCGCTTGCAGTAGGGTAGTTGGTTTTTTCATTGATATTTCCTCCCGTGGTCTTCCGCATAAGGGCAATCCCGCCTGTCGCGCAACCGCCGGGCAAAAACGGCCACCTGCGATTTCATCATGGTGATAGCTTCCGCGTCCGTCAGCGTCGCTGCCGCTGGCGCCTTCCGCGTCAGTCAAACAGCGACAGTCCAGAGTGACCGAGCATCGGTCTGTACCTCGCAGCCTACGCAAGAACCTCATAAGATTGATGAACAGTCACTACTGGCTCAGGCGCTGGCCTGTTTCGTGCCGCCCAGGTCGCCGCCGATGCGAAGGCATTCGA
>JALYXN010000044.1 GCA_030947085.1 Pseudomonadota bacterium
CCGTTCAATCACACCGCAGGCGGTGGTACGACCAACCGTGACTGGTGGCCGAAACAGCTGCGCGTTGACCTGTTGCAACAGCACTCATCGAAGTCCGATCCGATGGGCGAGGACTTCAACTATGCCGAGGCATTCAAGAGCCTTGACCTGGCGGCGCTGAAAAACGATCTTGCCGCACTCATGACCGACTCGCAGGACTGGTGGCCGGCCGACTTCGGCCACTATGGCGGGTTGTTCATCCGCATGGCATGGCACAGCGCGGGCACCTATCGCATCGGCGACGGCCGCGGTGGCGCCGGCCGTGGCCAGCAACGCTTCGCCCCGCTCAACAGCTGGCCGGACAACGTCAGCCTGGACAAGGCACGCCGCCTGCTCTGGCCGATCAAACAGAAATACGGCAACAAGATTTCCTGGGCCGACCTGATCGTCCTCACCGGCAACGTCGCGCTGGAAACCATGGGCTTCAAGACCTTCGGTTTCGCCGGCGGTCGCGAGGACGTGTGGGAACCGGACATGGACGTGTACTGGGGCAGCGAGGACAAATGGCTCGGCGGTGACGTTCGCTATTCGAGAGGCTCGCCGGGCGTCGACGAGGATCACGGTGTGCTGGTGAAGGACGACGATAGCGAGGTGACCCACTCGCGCGATCTTGAGAATCCGCTTGCCGCGGTGCAGATGGGCCTGATCTACGTCAATCCGGAAGGTCCCGATGGCAAGCCCGATCCCGTCGCGGCGGCAGTGGACATCCGCGATACCTTCGCGCGCATGGCCATGAACGATGAAGAGACGGTGGCGCTGATCGCTGGTGGCCACACATTCGGCAAGACTCACGGTGCGGCCAGCGCCGAGCACGTCGGCAGTGAACCCGAAGCGGCCGGCCTCGAAGCGCAGGGACTGGGCTGGCACAACAGCTACGGTAGCGGCAAGGGCGGCGACACCATTACCAGCGGACTCGAAGTCACCTGGACCAAGGCGCCGACCACCTGGGACAACAATTTCTTCGAGAACCTGTTCGGGTTCGAGTGGGAGCTGTCCGAGAGTCCGGCAGGCGCGAAACAATGGGTCGCCAAGGACGTTGAAGCGTCGGTGCCGGATGCGCACGATGCGTCCAAGAAGCACTTGCCGACCATGCTCACCACCGACCTGGCGCTGCGCCTGGACCCGGCTTACGAAAAGATTTCCAGGAACTTCCTGGAGCATCCTGACCAATTCGCCGACGCGTTCGCGCGGGCCTGGTTCAAGCTCACCCACCGTGACATGGGACCGCTCGCACGCTACCTCGGGCCGGAAGTGCCAAGCGAAGAACTGATCTGGCAGGACCCGATCCCGGCAGTCGGGCATCCGCTGGTCAATGCCGACGACATCAAAACGCTTAAAGACAAGGTATTGGCGTCGGGCCTGTCCGTGTCGCAACTGGTGTCTACCGCTTGGGCCTCGGCATCGACCTTCCGCGGCTCCGACAAGCGCGGTGGCGCCAACGGCGCACGTATCCGGTTGGCGCCGCAGAAAGACTGGGCGGTCAACCAGCCCGAACAGTTGGCGAAGGTGCTGCAGACGCTCGAAGGCATCCAAAGCGAGTTCAACGGGGCCGCTGCCGGCGGCCGTAAAATCTCGCTCGCCGACCTGATCGTGCTGGCTGGTTGTGCCGGTGTCGAGCAGGCGGCAAAGAACGCCGGTCATACGGTTACCGTGCCGTTCGTGCCCGGACGCGCAGATGCCTCGCAAGAGCAGACCGACGTGGAAGCATTTGCTCCGCTGGAGCCGATCGCCGATGGTTTCCGCAACTATCTCAAGGGCCGCTACAGCGTCCCGGCCGAAGCGTTGCTGATCAACAAGGCGCAGCTGCTCACGCTGACCGCACCGGAAATGACCGTCCTTATGGGTGGCATGCGGGCGCTGAAAACCAACGTGGGTCAGACCGACCAGGGCGTGTTCACCGACAAACCCGAAGCGCTCACCAACGACTTCTTTGCCAACCTGCTCGACATGGGCACGCAGTGGAAGCCCGTCTCCGACGCCAAGGATGCGTTCGAGGCGACTGATCGCAAGACCGGGGAAAAGAAGTGGCATGGCAGCCGGGTGGATCTGATCTTCGGCTCGCACGCCCAGCTACGTGCTCTGGCCGAGGTCTACGCCAGCGCTGACGCACAGAAGAAGTTCGTCGGCGATTTCGTTGCGGTCTGGAACAAGGTCATGAACCTTGATCGTTTCGATCTTGCCTGAACCCGCCCGGGTTCTGAAGATCGCGGCCAGAATGGTGGCGTTCCACAGCCAAACGGCACGGATGATTTCATCCGTGCCGTTTGACTGCCTATCGCGCGGTCACAATGACGTTCATGCCACGCCGCTGCTTTTTCCCGCCCGTGGCGTCGACAGGTCCACCGACAGCGCATCGTCGGGATCAGGCATCGCGATATCCGGAATCTGATCCATCGTCGCTGCCATCGGCGGCTTCGCTTCAACTGCAGCCACCGATGCGTCACGCCGCGCCAGCTTGCCGGCCGTTACCAACTGGCCAATGCGCTGGGCGACATCATGGCGATCGAACGGCTTCTTCATGAAATCGTCGGCACCGCAACGCTGCAGGTAGAACTGTTCGGAGGCCTGCTGGTTGCCACTGATCATCACGATGGGGACATCTGCGGTGAGCGGATCCTGGCGCAGCTTTTTCAGCACCCTGAAACCGTTCATCCCCGGCATGATCACGTCCAGAAAGATCAGCGTCGGCCGCTCGCGGCGGGCCATCTCGATCGCCGCGGCACCGTCTGTTGCACTCAGTACCCGATAACCGTCCAGACCAAGCATCTTGCCCAACACCGCGCAGATCGTGGGCGAATCATCGATCACCAGTACGAGCGCGCCCCATGACGTGCGAAGAGGTTGCGACCCGTCGTGATTGCCAAGCAGGCGCCGGATCAAGCCGATGCCAGTGACACGTGCGAGTCCGTCCATGCCATTCCCCGATTCGTGCGAGTGCGCAAGGCGCGCATCCCTGGATTGATGTGAATCGTCGCCCAGTTCACCGCCGCAAAGTGCGACCCACGGCTCATCATCCACATTTACTGAGCGTCCTTGAGCCGGCGCAGTTGGCGACGCGCCTGCTTGTCGGGGCGTTTCAGCGGGTGATCGTGAGCGGCGCCAGTGAGTCGACGCTGCTCACGATCGGTCTCGCGGGCGAGGCGACTGGACTCGGTTTCGCTGTAGAGAAGCTGCGCTTCAGTCGCCGGACCGCGTTTGGCCGACAGCTTCAACACGGCCACTTCCATCCGCTGCTCACCGCGCGTGATGCGCAGGCGATCGTCGACATGCAACGCCTTCGCCGCCTTGCAGCCCGCGCCATTGACCTGGACCTTGCCGCCGTCGATCGCCTGCTTGGCCAGGCTTCGGGTTTTGAAAAAGCGTGCGGCCCAAAGCCAGATATCGGCACGCAGCTCCGCAGGTAAATGGTCGCGAACTTCAGTCATCGCTGGCATTATCGAACAGTTGTCAACGATTGGGAGAGTGCCGCATGGATTGGAATCTGA
>JALYXN010000083.1 GCA_030947085.1 Pseudomonadota bacterium
TCTGCTATTTCACCGGCACGTCGTAGATGGTGTGTGGCGTGGGCTCGGGTGACAGTGTGTAATGCCACCATTCCATTGGATAATTGCGGAAGCCGCGACCCGCCATCGCCGCCAGCAGCGTCTGCCGGTTTGTTCGCTGCAACGGCGTGATGTCGGGATTGTTGGTGTTGGCGCGCAGGCCGAAGAAGTCGAACTCCGTGCCCATGTCGAGCGGCGCGCAATGGGTATCGTCGGTGGCACAGCGTTCGAGGGTCAGGTCCACCGTGCCGCCGCGGCTGTGTCCGGAGATCGGGGCGATGTAATCGCCAAGCAGTTTCGACTTGTCCAGGGTCGGGTAATGCTGCGCCTTGGTACGCTGGTCGGCGAGGTCGTGCGCCCAGCGCACGAAATGCGCCACGGCGCGGGCAGGGCGGTAGCAATCCCAGATCTTCAGCCGCATATGCTGCGCGCGAAGATCGCGTTCGACCTGCGCCAGTGCCGCTGCCGCCGGACGTTGCAGAAAGCATTTGGCGGCGAGGTAACCGTCCACCGGTCGGCCGACGAAGTTGTCGCTGCCGGCATATTTGATGTCCTCGGCCATGTTGGGCGCGAGGCTGCGGATATCGACCATGTTCGCCGCCGCCATGGTTTTCGCGGACGACAGGGTCGGTGGCTGGCTTGCGCGACTGGTGGCCGCGAAGCCCAGCGCGGCCGCCAGCAGAACGGTGGCTATCCCCTTCTGCATCATGGACAGTCTCCCATGCGCAGAAACAGCAGGTCTTCGTAGTCGGAGCTGAAGTCGCCCTGCGGATCGAGTTTGGCCATCCGCAGCGTGGCCGGCTGCTGCCCGTCCGCCGCTTCGTGGTGCAACCACGCATCCATGTCGACATCACGGCTGTCCCAGTGCACCAGGTACCGCTTGCCCAGCTGCATCACCGTGCCAGAAAGTTTGGGTGACTTTACCGCGGCGAAATGCATGCGTCCGTCGCGCGGGCACAGCGTGATATCGCCGAACCAGGGATCGCGATAGCGCCCGGTCCAAGTGGCCAGTGCATCGATGCTGGCGGGCCGCTGCGCGGAGGTATCCGGTGCCGACGATGTGGCTGGTTGCTGTGCCGCACGGTCCAGCGCATCGGCATACCAGGCCACGCCGTGGGTGTCGTCCGGCGCGGTGAAGTGCCTGGTCAGCACTTCGCCCAGCACCGTGCGTGCGTCCTCCGCGTCGCCATTGATCATGAACACGAAACCGCTATCGCGATCAGGCAGCAGCGACAGCATCGAGTACATGCCGCCCAGCGTGCCGGTGTGCCATACGTTCCATACGCCATCGACGTCCGCCATGCGCCAGCCGTAGCCGTAGGCCATCACGTGGGAGTGATCCCACAGTCGGCGCTGATCGGAAACCGGGATCAGCATGTGTGGTGACTGCAGGATGCGGCGCTGCTCGGCCGACAGCCACTTCAGCTGCGCTGGCGTCGGATCGAGCCAGTCGCGCGCCCAGCTCAGCATGTCGGTCAGATCGCAGCGGATGCCGCCAGCCGGGGCGGAGGTAATCGCCGGAATCAGCGCGCCGTCTTCGCGCATTACCTCGTTGTGACCATCCTTTTGTCGATGCGGCTGCGCCACGTTGCCGACCTCGTCGCGGCGCCATGCGCCGACCTGGCAGCGGCTGAGGCCGAGCGGCGCGAAGACCTCTCGATGCATCAGGGTTTCGTACGGCGCGCCACCGGCGGCGGCCGCCACCTCACCGGCCACCACATAAAGCAGGTTGTCGTACTGGTATTGCGAGCGAAAGCTGTAGCTGGGCTTGATGAAGGCGAGGCCGTGGATGATGTCTTCGCGGGTGAAGGTATTCGGCTCGGGCCACAGCATCAGGTCACCGCCGCCTTCGGGCAGACCGCTGGAGTGGGTAAGCAAGTCGGCCACGCGCATGTTCCGCGTTACCCACGGGTCATTCATGCGGAACTGCGGCAGATACTTCGTCACCGGGTCGTCCCAGCGCAGCTTGCCCTGATCAACCAGTCGACCGAGCAGGGCGGTGGTCATCGCCTTGCTGTTGGAAGCGATCTTGAACAAGGTCAACGGATCGATTTTTCGGCCGGAACCGGCGACGGTTTCGCCGCGCGTGCCAACGTAGACCACTTTGCCGTGTTCGATCACGCCGACGGCGATGCCCGGCGGGTGGTAGCGGGCCACCACGGCATCGACGATGGCGTCGTAGGTGGGGTTGGCGGTTTGGGCGGTAGCGAGTGGGGTGTTGAGGAAGAGCGAGAGCGCGACCGCGAGCAGTAGAGCACCCCACCCCAGCCCTCCCCTGCTTTGCAGGGGAGGGAGTAGTTCAGTGTGGTTCTGCTCGATGCTTCGCTGTTGGCGCCTCCCCCTGTTGGCAGGGGGAGGTTGGGAGGGGGTGGCTCGGGCTTGCGGGGAAGCGGGCCTCGCCGACACCGCAAGAGCACCCCACCCCGGCCCTCCCCTGCGGTGAAGGGGAGGGAGCAGTCCGGTTCCTTCGTGTCGATCAATTCGGCGCATGGCGATCGATTTGGCTCCATACCCGCAGCAAGTTACCGCCCCACAGTTTGGCAATGTCGGCATCGCTGAACCCGTGACTGTGCAGCGCGACGGTGACGTTGCGGGTTTCGCTGGCATCCTTCCAGCCGGTGATGCCGCCGCCGCCGTCGAAGTCCGAAGCGATGCCGACATGGTCGATACCGGCGACGGTCACCATGTGCTGGATCTGCCTGACGTAATCGTCCAGCGTGGCCAGCGGATAGGTTTTCTGGATCTCGGCCATGCCGGCGGCCATTTCAGGTCGGTAGTCGTCGTTGTCGCTGTCGTATGCCTTCTCGCCAAACTGCTTGGCAATCGCGGACTGCAGCTTCTTCTCGGCCGCTTCGCGACCGGCATCCTTCTTCAGGAACTCCTTGTACGCCACCGCCTGGATCACGCCGCCCTTCGCCGCGATCGCACGCAGCAGGTCGTCGGGCAGGTTGCGCGGATGATCGATCACGGCGCGTGCCCCGGAGTGCGAGGCGAGCAGGGGAGCCTTTGACACTTCCAGCGCGTCACGCACGCAGTTGTCCGACGCATGCGAAATATCGACCATGATGCCGAGCTCATTGGCTCGCCTGACCACGCGGCGACCGAAGTCGGTCATGCCGTGATCACCGGCGCTGTTCATCGCCGGCTCGCCATGCTTAGTGTCCGGCAGCGAACTGGTGCACAGGTCGTTATTGCCGACATGCACCAGGCCGACGTAGCGGGCACCGCGATCGTAGGCAGCGTCCAGACGATGGAGGTCATGCCCGAGCGAGTAGCTGTTCTCGATGCCGATCATCGCGGACAGCAGGCCGGCTTTGTGATTGGCCACCGCCTGCGCCGGCGTGGTGGCGAGGCGGATACGGTCGGGATATTTCATCAGCATGTCGCCGATGGCGTCGTACTTCTGCTCCGCCTGTTTCATCGCCTTGGCGTAACCGGCCTGGTCGAGCTTGTGCTGCGGCACCCAGATGACGAAAAACGCTGCGTTCAGGCCGCCGCGTTCCATCTTGCCCAGATCGACCAGCAGTGGGGTCGGCTTGCCGACGTCGAAACGCGGCTCCTGCATGTAAGTGAAGGGAATATCGACGTGGGTGTCGATGGTGATCGGCGGGTCCTGCGCCGCGTGCGCGGAAAAGACGCTGGCCAGCGCCAGTGCGGTGAAGGTCGCCACGCGTGTCATGGTCGTCATGTGCGGTTCCCGGTCATGTAGATTGCCAATGTCGCGCCGGCTGCTCACCGACGGTCATGTGCTCGAAATACTGGCGTCGTCGCACCACGGCGTAGCGTCCATTGCTTACCATCACCTCGGCTGCCAGCGGCCTGGAGTTGTAGGTGGACGCCATTGCCGCACCGTACGCGCCGGTGGCCTTGATCAGCAACAAGTCGTCAGCTGCACATTCGGGAAGCTCGCGATCACGGGCGAAGGTGTCGCCGGTCTCGCAGACGGGACCGACGATGTCGTAAGTGGTTAGCGCGCGCGGTTCGGCCGAGAGCGTTACGATCTCGTGCCAGGCGTCGTACAGGCTGGGTCGTTGCAGGTCATTCATCGCCGCATCGAGCACCAGGAATCGGCGCCGGTCGCCGTGCTTGATGCGGATGACGCGGGTCAGCAGCACCCCGGCTTCAGCCACCAGCCAGCGTCCGGGCTCCAGCAGCAACTGGCCACGATAGTCGGCCAGTGCCTCGCGGATCACGCCGACATAGTCGGCTGCCGCGATCGGAACATCCTCACCGGGGCGATAGCACACGCCCAGCCCGCCACCGACGTCAATGCTGTTGACCGGATGCCCGCAGCAACCAGTTCACGGCGAAAACGTGCGACGCGCTTCAGCGCCAGTCGAAACGGATCCAGGCTCAGGATCTGCGAACCGATATGCACGTGCAGTCCGTCGAGTGAGACATGCGACAGCCGCTTGCGATCGGCAAACCAGAGACGCGCTTCCTCGATGCTTACGCCGAACTTGTTTTCCGCCTTGCCGGTGGAAATCTTCGCGTGGGTCATGGCGTCGACGTCGGGATTGATCCGCACCGCGGCACGGGCCGTGACGCCCTGCTCGACGGCAAGCCGTTGCAGGGTGAGCAGTTCGTCGTGCGATTCGACGTTGAAGCGATGGATGCCGACTGTGAGGGCGCCGGCGATCTCATCTACCGTCTTGCCGACGCCGGAAAACACGATGCGCTCCGGCGGTATGCCGGCGTGAAGACAGCGCCGCAGTTCACCGCTGGAGACGATGTCGGCACCGATCCCGGCACGGTCCATCATCTGCAGGATCGCGATATTGGTATTGGCCTTAACCGCATAGCAGATCATGGCATTCAGCCCTCGCAGAGCAGCCTGCAGCTGATCGATGCGGGACTGGATCGCGCTTGCCGAGTAGACCTGCAAGGGCGTTCCCAACCGGGTGGCGAGTAGCGTCAGGTCGACGCTGTCGAGAGTGGCTTCGGCGGCCAACAAGGACGGCGCTGCCAGGGAAGTGGAGGTCATCACGGTCACGGGAGTGATTGCATGGGCTGGTCGATGCCGCTGCGGCGAAAAGCTGCGACCCGCTGGATGCAGGGCGGGTCGCAGCCGGGGAAGGGCCTAAAACTCGGCCGAGAAAGTCAGCTGCACGTAGCGTGGCGCCTGGAACCCGATCGGCTGCAGGAACGTGGCATTGGTGGAGTTGGAGATGTCGGTCTGCAGATCCTGATCCACTTGCACCGTGCGCTGCTGGTTGAGCAGGTTAAACGCAGTCAGCTTCACGCGCATCTTGCCGTCGTCAAACGGCAGCAGGTAGCTGATGCTGGCATCGAGGGTATAAGTCCACGGCAACCGGCCCTTGCCGCCTCGCGATGATGACTGGTAGACGCGATCTTCGGACGGGTACGGCACGGGGTCGCCGTTCGCATCGACTTGTCCAGGGACGAAGCCGCACTTCTCCACGCAGATGTAGTAACTGTGGTAGTTGGTGGCATCGAAGGGATTGCCGACGCCGTAGCCGGTGATCGGTCCACCCGAATGGACGTCGATATTGCCGGCCACCTGCCAGTTCGGGGTGATCGCGTAGGTGCCGCGAACTTTCAACTGGTGACGACGATCGTTGGGCAGGAAACCGTCGCCCAGGTTGACGAACGGATCGTCGAAGTTCTCGGTGCGGCCGGTGTCGTCGAAGTTGGTGTCCGAGTTCACCGGGCCTTCGGCGTTGCCGCGATTCCACGAGGCGGTATAGGAAGCGTTGAGCGACCACTTGTCGTCCCAGGCCCGATCCAGCTGCAGTTCGATCGCGCCATAGGTGCGCTTGGGTTTGACCCAGCCGCGCTGGCCGAGATAATTGCCGTCGGAATCGTACATCGCCCAGCCAGACTTGGAGGTGTCGATGGTGAGATAGCTGTCCGCGGAGCCGTCGCAGTTGCTATCGCCCCACACGGTGACCTGCTTGCCCGGGTTGGCCATCACCCAGCCGATGTAGCCATCGCCACCGCACTGTGGCGTGGCGGTGATTTCCATGTCGTCGATGGCGTTGTGCAGCCGCCGATAAATGCCGCGCACGCCCCACGACCATTGCGTGCCGAGCCGCTGCTGAAAGCCGAGGATCGCCTCGTCCTGATAGACCGGGTCCATGTTCTTGTCGACTTCCGAACGCAAGTCGCCGACGCTGCCGTCGCCCTGCGAGTTGTCGACGGCGCCGATCTGCGGCCCCAGTTTCGGTGTGGCATAGGTGAGGCCGTTGATGCTCTGGACGTCGAAGCCGTCGAAGCCGTAGTAGGTGCGCTCGTCGAGAAGGCCGCCGGCCTGCTTGATGTTGATCACGTTGGCGACCGGCAGGTAATAGCGACCCAGATTGCCGAACACCTTCATACTGGCATCGCCTTTCACATCCCAGGAGAAGCCGAGTCGTGGCGCAATTTGCCGGTCGATCTTGATATAGCTGCGGCCTGATGCGTCCTCGTTGTCGAAGCTGTCGTTGCGCACGCCGATGTTCAACACCAGGTTCGGCGCAACCGACCAGTTGTCTTCCAGGTAGAAGGCCGAGTCGATGGTGGGGAATGTACCGGCGATCTCGTAACGCCGCGCCCGCACATAGGCATCGTAGCCAGCCGGAACCACGCCGCCGTTGGAAATGGTGCTCCCGGCCGTGGTGGCATAGAGGTTGTAATAGAACTCGCCCGGACCGGTGTAGTGGCGGGCGTAGTTGGACACGTTCTTCTCGTGATCGAAGCCGAAGCGGAGCAGATGGTCGCTCAGCGACCACTCGAAGTCCGCCCGGTATTGCGTGCGCTTGTCGGTACGCGCGTAGACGGTCGAGCTGTTGGTGCAGCCCAGCGCCACGCCGGGATTGTGCAACTGCAGGAAGCCACTGGTGGCGGCGACCACGTTGCACTTCTCATCCAGTTGGGATTCGGCATTCGCGTCACGCTGGTTTTGACCGTACATCAGCTTCATCGAAAGGCTGTCGGTGAGGTAGCTGGTCCAGGTCAGCGCCCAGTTGCGTCCGCCGGTGGTGCTGTTGACCACGTTCGACTTGCTGCCCACCTTGTTGGTGTCGTAGTCATAGCTGAAGACGTCGCCGGTGTTGTTGGTCTTGTCGGAGAATGCCAGCAGCGACAGCGTGTTGTTGTCGGTGACGTTCCAGTCGATGGTGGTCCCCCAGAAGCCGTTGTCGGCATTGTTGTAGGTGATCGTCTGGCCCTGGTTGTCGGTATTGTGCGGCTCGCTGCCGCGTTTTTCGTACATCGCAAAGATGAACAGCTTGTCCTTGATGATCGGTCCGGAGGCCCAGACGTTGGTCTTGATCAACGAGTCCTGGTCGCGGCTGGCGGTGATATAGCGGTTGCCGTTCGCGTCGTAGCGATCCTTGGCATGGGAATGCCAGTTGCCGGGCTCCATCGTGATCTCGGTACCAAAATGGAAGTCATTGCTGCCCGAGCGCGCCACCGCGTTAACCACGCCGCCGGTGGTGCGGCCGAACTCGACCGAGTAGCCGCCGGTCTTGACCTGGAATTCCTGATAGAACGCGAACGGCGCTTCGGAGAAGCCGTTGCGATTGTAGAAGTCGGTGACGTTCAGTCCGTTGACGTAGAAGGCGTTTTCCGCGATCGACGAGCCACCGAACGAGATGCCGCCTATACCGGCGTTGCCCTTGACCACGCCCGGCGCCAGCAAGGCCACCGAGGCGACGGTCTGATCCGTCGGCAGGCGTGTCAGTGTCTCGCGCGAGATATTGGTGGCCGATTCGGTTGACGTGACATCGATCGCCGGCAGGCCGGTGCCGGTGACATCGATCGCGGAAAGTTCGGTGGCGCTGACCGCGCTGCCGACGTCCACTGTGGTGGCATTGCCGAGGCTGACATTGACGGTACGCGGCTGCCCCAGCGGTTGCCCATCCTTGCTCGCACTGACCGTGTAGTTGCCGATAGGCAGGAACGGAAAGCGGTAGGCGCCGTTCGCATCAGCCGTGATGGTGCGGGTCAGGCCGGTGGACGGATTGACCATGGTCACCATGGCACCCGGCTGGGTGTGGCCGGTTACGGAACCGTCGTTGTTGCTGGCCAATGCCGCCGGTGCCGCGAGCGACGAGAGGCAAAGCCCCAGTGCAGCGCAGAGCACGGTTTTGCGAAAATTTCGACTGCTGCTCATATCCCCATCTCCCCATCGATGCCGTCGATGCCCGGTCAGTAAAGACGCGTTGAAAACCCCTGGTTATTTGTTGTTGCGTCCGTGCGTCGTTGACAAGATCTGCCACTTGAAGTCGTAGCCTGTCTTATCGAAGTAAAGGTTGCCGCCGCGCCATTCCGCCTCGCCGCGCTGCGAATCCACGTTGTCGGATCGGAAGTGTTGCTTGGGCGGCACGAACGAACGGCCGTAGTCGTTGTTGAAGGCGATGCGATACGCATCGAGCCCGCCCAGGTAGAACCAGGCCAGTGCCTTGTCGTCCGATGCCGCCGGAGTCAGCAGCCCGGTGGTGACATCCATCGGCACCCAGCCGTAAGGCGCCAGATAGAGATAGCCCCAGTCGTGGATGTTGCTGTAGTCGCCGTCGGAAAAGACCATGCCGGACTGCCAGCGGGTGGGAATGCCGTTGAGACGCAGCAAGGTCATCAGCAGCAGCGTCTGCTGGCCGCAATCGGCGTGACCGGCGTGCAGCGCGTAATCGCTGATGTTCGATATCGTCGAGTATTCGAGCGCGCCAGCCCAGGGAATGCGATCGACGGCGGCAAAGAGTTTACGTGCGATCCGGTACGGGTTCTTCTCGTCGCCGACGATCTTGCGCGAGAATGCTCGCATCGCATCGGTGAACACGATGTGCGGCGCGCGTTCGGCCACGAACGGCGCCAGTGCCGGCGTGATCGTTTCCGGCAGCACCTTGTCGGCATCGATCCGGTGGTACTGCGCCAGCAGGGTCACTTCATAAGTGATGGAGAATTCGGTCTTGCTGCCCGCCTGCGCAGGCTTTTCCAGATAGACGGTGCGCTGCAGCGCCGAGGCGGGGGCGATCCGGTGCTGCGCCGGTTCACTGCTGACGAAGCGAATGTCCTCCTGCTGGCCGGGTATAGCCTGCGGGTAGGGAATCCACGCGCGCACGGTTTCACCGGCGGGTACCGCGTCGGCATCGACGGTAAGGATCTGGGTCATGCGGATGCGTCGCGGCAACACACTGCTGCGGTGCTCGCTCAGCGCGGCGTGATAGACCGCACGTTGGTGGGCGTTCAGTACGTCCATCGGGCCATCGGTGATCGGCGTCTGCACCGCGCGTCGCGCTACCGCCTCGGAGCTCAAACGAAACAGATTGCCCGGCGAACGCTTGAAGTAGAGCGTGCGGCCATCGATCACCCGATGCTCGAACAGGCCGGCGGCGCTCCACTTCGCAAACTCCGCATCGGTCAGGTCCGGAATCAACTGGCGCACGCGGGTTTCGACGTCGCCGGCGCCAAGGGTAAAGTCAAGCAGGATGCGGCGCATGCGCTCGCGCTGGAACAACAGTGCGCGCCGGGTGCCATCGGTCGTTTCCGACCGGGCCAGTGCGCGGGTGATCACCGCATCGGCTGCCTTGAAGTGCCCGGCATCGATCTGCGCGATGATGGGTGGAAGAGGGTGGCTGGGGTCGTTCGATGCGTGCGCTGTGGTGACAGTCAGCAGCAAGGCGAGCAGCGCAAACATGGCGCAAAAGCCGCAGCGGCGCCCGCGCTTTCTCCATACTTTGGACAACAAGATTTTCATCGTACCCAAGCCCCTCGCAACAAACCCCTTGAGTGGGTGTGTAACATGCTTGCAAAACGTGGTCAATAATTTATGCTTTAATTAATTCACTTAGGAATGAGATATTCCTCGGTGCGCTTCCGCCGTCTGGCGGGTGCCGCGAACGATCCACCAGGGGACGTATGTGATTCACACGGTGTGGCCCTATCTGGCGATAATGCTGTTGGTTGCCGGTCTGTTTCCGGCCATGGATCGGCGCTTCGGCTGGAAAGTGTTTTCGGTGCTGCCGCCGATCGTGCTGGTCTATCTGCTGGTAACGGCGCTGGCGGTTTCGGGTTTTTGGACGGTCAACGCGGAAATTCATGCGGCGCAGTCGACGCTGGTGACGCGGCTGGTGCCGGCGCTGCTGTTTCTGCTGATGATAAATTGCGATCTGCGCGCCATCTGGGCGCTGGGGCCGCGCGTGCTAGGCGTGTTCGCTAGCACTACGGTCAGCCTTTTCGTGGCGTTCATTGCCACCTTCCTGATCTACCGGCGCTGGTTGCCGGGCGATGCCTGGCATCCGATCGCCGCGCTCAGTGGCAGCTGGGTCGGCGGTACGGCGAACATGGTGGCGGTGAAGCAGTCGATTGGCATGTCGGACGCGCATCTGGCGATGTCGCTGCTGACCGACGCGGTGTGCTATTCGATGTGGGTCGTGGTGCTGTTCTCTGTGGCGCGACTGGCGCCGGCGTTCAATCGCTGGACCAAGGCAAAGTCCACCGGCGATCTGCCGCTGGCGCCGCCGAAGACGAATGCGCCGATCACGCCCGACAGCGTGCTGCTGTGGTTGGGCATGGCCCTGCTTGCCGCCGCACTGGCCGGCTGGATGGCCGGCTATCTGCCGACGTCGAGCATGCTCAGTGCCACCACCTGGACCATTCTGCTGGCCACCGTTGCGGGGCTGATCGTGGCGCATACGCCGCTGGCCCGCTTCCCTGGCGCCAGTGCGATTTCCGGCGCGATGCTGATCTTCGTGGTGGCGGTGCTGGCGTCACAGAGCAATTTCGAGGGCATCGCTGCCGCGCCGCTGTATCTGCTGTGTGGCGTCACCATCATCGTCATTCATGCGGTGCTGCTGGTGCTTGCGGCGAAGCTGTTTCGGTTCGATCTGTATCTGTGCGGCATTTCTTCGCTGGCGCATATCGGTGGCGTGGCCGCGACGCCTATTCTGGCGGCCAGCTATTCGCCCGCGCTGGTGCCGGTCGGTATTCTTCTCGG
>JALYXN010000091.1 GCA_030947085.1 Pseudomonadota bacterium
GTCAGCGCGGCCGACATGCCGCCGTTGAAGGCGAAGAATCCGACCCAGACCCAGGTCACCACGCGTGTGTAATGCACGGCGGCGGGTGGAAGGTTGGGTTCGCGCATGCGCGCGAAACGCTCGATGAAGGGCGGGCCGTAGATCAGGCTCCAGCCGAAGGTGGCCAGCAGAAACGCATTGATCAGCACCGGATACCAGCGCAACAGCAGCGCCTCGCCGGTGAACACCAGCAGCACGCAGTAAATCAGTGCCATGCCCACCATCCAGCGGCCGCCGGGTTGCCGCAGCAGGCTGGGCGCGCGGATCAGCCAGATCGCGCCGAGCACCAGCGCGAACACCGGTGGCGCGATTTTTTCGGTGCCGAAATAGACCACAAACGGGTACAGCACCCCGGCCAGCGGCAACGCAATTTTTCCGATCAGTCCGCGCATACGCTCCGCTGCCCCTGGACGAACGCGGCGAGGCTGGCGACGGTGGCGAAATGCTTGCGCGATTCCTTGACGTCGGAGTCGATCCGGATCGCGTAGTGCGTCTGCAAGGCCAGCGCCAGCTCCAGTGCATCCACCGAATCGAGCCCCAGCCCTTCGCCAAACAACGCCTGTTGCACCGGAATCTCCGCCGCCGTGAGGTGTTCCAGATTCAAGGTGTCGATGATCAGCTGGGCAACTTCCTGCTCCAGTATCGCAAGGTCGGGCGTGTTCATAAGTCGTGGTGTCCTTCAAGAAAAAGGTGATGCAGATGCTGGTTCAATTGGCGCGAGGCGATCGGCATCGGGGCATGCTTGAATGCCGCCGGATCGATATCCTCACCCACCCGCAGATGCACCGCGACGCGCTTCCAGGGGATGTGATACCACCGCTCCGCCTTGGTCAGCGTGGTCGGGCTGACGCTGATGTGCACCGGCGTGATCACACGTGCGCCGCGAAGCGCGATCGCGGCGGCGCCGCGATGAAACACCGGCGGCTGTCCGGGCGTGGTGCGCGTGCCTTCGGGAAACATCACCAGCGTCTGGCCTTCGCGCAGCACGCCGGCGGCTTGCTCGAGCATGTCCGCGCTACCGTTGTTGCTGATGTATTGCGCGGCGCGTACCGCGCCATGCATGCACGGGTTGTTCCACAGACTGGCCTTGACCACGCAGTTGGTGTCGCGGATCTGCGAAATCAGGAACACCACGTCGATCAGGGACGGATGATTGGCGATGATCAATTGTCCAGGCCGGCCCAGTCGCTCGGTGCCGTCGATGTGGAAGTCCAGCACGCGGGTGCGAAACATGAACTGCACTAACAGATAAAACGACCGGCTGATCGCGGCACGCGCCCGTCGCCGCCGCGCCGTCGGACCGCCGGGCAGCAGTGCGAACATCGGCAGGATCAACACCCGCAAGATCAGTCCGCCGATGCCGAACGCGGCAAAACTGGCGGCGGTGGCGAACAAGCGCCACAGCCACCCATCACGGCGGCGATTCAGCGCGTGCGTTGCCATTGCCATTGCCGTGTTTTCCATGGGTGGGCGAGCGAAGTTTCAGCGGTCTGCAGCGCGCGCAGAAAGTCCAGCGCATGCGGCCATGCGCAGCCAGCCGTTTCGCCCTGATGGCGACCGAGCTCAAGTGTCCAGCAACTATCGGAAGGCGCGGCATCGATGGCATCGACCCTTCCCAGCCGCAACGCCACGGCATAGGAAAACGGCACGTCGTCAACCCAGCCGTCGTAGACCGCGGGCGGCACTTCCTCGGCGATCACGGCCAGCACCGTCGGCGCGCCGTCGGCCAACATGGCTGCTGCCTCCAGCATCGTGTGCTCGAACGTATCGGCTTCGCCAGCGATCGCCACCGACTCACCGCGTTGACCGCGCAGCAGCGACCATTGTCCAGCGATGGCGTTGTGGACCGACAAGCCGAAATGCGTCGGTGACAGCGGTTGTTCGGCGGCCACGTCCTGCAGCAGGTTGAGGGTGCGGCTGGTTTCGCCGTGGCGCGAGCCAAATACGAACGGCAATTGCTCGTCGTCGCCGCACAGCGGGGAGGCCACTTCCATCGTCATGCGTGCCAGCCGGCTCAGGCGGCGCCGCTGCATCGGCGGCAGCGACAGGCATTCGGGCTGTTGCGCGGTTTCGGCAACCACGGTCGGCGCTTGCGCCCAGTCGTGCCAGTCCTGCTGACTGCTCAGCCCCGGCGCCCAGGCGCGCCATTGCTCGAGCCGGAACGCGATCATGTCGACGCCTGCGCAGGCTGGCGAAACATCAGCGCGGCACAACTGCCACCGAAGCCGAAACTG
>JALYXN010000102.1 GCA_030947085.1 Pseudomonadota bacterium
GCCAAAGATCAACGGCACCCGCGCAGAAGCATCGCCGCATCAATAGCGGCGTGCGAGAGTCACACGCTAACTTCCACCCCGCGCCAGAACGCCACCCGACCCTTGATCTCGCTGGCAGCCTCTTTCGGCGTCGGGTAATACCACGCGGCGTTGGCATTCACTTCGTCGCCGACGATCACGTCGTAGTAGTTGGCTGTGCCTTTCCACGGGCACACGCTTTGATGATCAGTGGGGCGAAAATGCTCTTTCTTCAACGCTTCAGCAGGGAAATAGTGGTTGCCCTCGACCACAACGGTGTCGTCGCTTTCCGCCAGTACGTTGTCTTTCCAGATCGCTCGCATGTCAGTCGTCTCCTATGTCCTGTCCAGGGAAAAGCACGTCGGTGTATCCGAACTTGGAAAAATCTGTAATCCGTGTCGGGTAAAGCCGTCCAATCAGGTGGTCGCATTCGTGCTGCACCACGCGGGCATGAAAACCTTCGGCGGTGCGCTCGATGCGCTCGCCCTTCGGATCGATGCCTTCATAGCGGATCATCGAATAGCGGTTAACCGCACCACGCAGGCCGGGGACTGAAAGGCAGCCTTCCCAACCTTCCTCCATGTCCTGGGTCAGCGGCGTGATGACCGGATTGAGCAGAATCGTCTGCGGCACTTCGGGAGCGTCGGGATAGCGGTCGGAATGCTCGAACCCGAAAATCACCAGTTGCAGGTCGACTCCGATTTGGGGCGCGGCCAGGCCCACGCCGTCGGCGTCGTGCATGGTCTCGAACATGTCGGCGATGAGGGTGTCCAGTTCGGCCGTGCCAACCATTTCCGGCGGTACGATCGGTGCGATACGCAGCAGCCGGGGATCGCCCATTTTCAGAATTTCGCGAATCATGCTGGCCTCTCTTGCCGTTGATGACCTCTTCCTGCGGCCGCTGCCGTCCTGACACAAGGCCTGCCAGCCGCGCCGTTCAGCGATTGGCGAATACTTTCTTCAGCAGGTCGGTGCTGCGCGCGGCCGGATTCTGGCGAATCGACTGCTCCTGGGCACCGATCTCGGTGAACAATCCGTCCAGTGTCTTTTGGGGTGACATAGTCGTCCAGATCGAGCGCGCTGCCGCGCCCCGTCGATTTGCCACCGGACGATCTTAGCGAACCGAGTGCGCCACCTAGCGCTCCCCCGCTCCCGGCGGTAAACGACTTGTACTTCTGCGTCACCCCGACTCTGTCGGTGGCCGCGGCCACGATTGGGTGAATCTTCGCGGTCAGCAGGTCGCCCGCCACGCGACGAAAATAGTCGGTGGCCGCATGATTGCTGCCGGTGAGGATGGCGCGCGCGTCACTCAGGCTCATCTTCCGGATCGCATCACCGAAGATCTGCGCCACCTGCGGCACGGCTTTTTCCGCCGCGCGGTTCATGCTCAGCTCGAACGCATCCACCTTCGCGCCCTGCCCCAGGTGGCGCGCCAGCTTACCGGCCTGGTCGAGCTTGCCCGGCAACGGAATACGCACCCGGCTGTTGTCAGCGAAGCCGCCGTTGCGACCCAGGCTGTTGATCGCGCTAGTGGTGCCCTTGGCCAGCGCTTCCTTGAGGCCGGCGGATCGCTACTGGGGAGGTTGCTGCCAAGGCTGGCGTTGCTGGACGTGTGGGTGGATTGCTTCACCTTGTTCAGCAACTTGTCGAGCTGACCGGAGCCTGCCGCGCTGGCTGAGCCGACGCCGATCATGAGAGCAGCACCAAGCAGGCCGCGATAATTCGGAGTGCGCATGAGGGTTTCCTCGGCTCGGCGAAGCCTCGATCATACGCCTGCGTCCTCCCCAACCCGGCGAAAAGGCACCCCGGCTTATTCGACCAATGGCTAATACGGATTGACCGACTTTGGCATTGACCCCCGTCGGCGAGCGGACGACTCTTGGAACATCGTCGAGGAGAGTCATGCCATGCAAGCAGTCATGCCCAAGCCGAGTCCGGCCAGCAAGATCCTGTGGGTCGCCATCGCGATCGTTGGTGCGTTCTGTCTCGGCGTGGTGGCCTTGCGCCGCGGCGAACCGATCAATGCCATCTGGCTGGTGGCCGCCTCGATCTCGGTGTTCGTGATCGGCTATCGCTTCTACGGCAAGTTCATCGAGCACTCGGTGCTGAAGATGGACCCGAGCCGTGCACCGCCTTCGGTGCTGCACAACGACGGTCTGGATTACGTACCGACCGACAAGTGGGTGGTGTTCGGTCACCACTTCGCCGCGATCGCCGGTGCCGGTCCGCTGGTCGGCCCCGTGCTGGCCGCCCAGATGGGTTACCTGCCTGGCACGCTGTGGATTTTGTTCGGCGTGGTGTTTGCCGGTGCGGTGCAGGATTTCATGATCCTCGGCCTGTCCCTGCGCCGCGATGCCCGCTCGCTCGGCAGCATGCTGCGCGACGAACTCGGCCCGGTGCCGGGCATCGTGGCGATGTTCGGCGTGCTGGTATTGATGATGATCGTGCTGGCGGTGCTGGCGCTGGTGGTGGTCAAGGCGCTGACGCACAGCCCATGGGGCACGTTCACCGTGGCCTGCACCATTCCGATCGCGTTCCTGATGGGCGGCTACATGCGCTGGTTCCGCGTCGGCCGCATTCTGGAAGTGTCCCTGATCGGCCTGGTGCTGCTGCTGGCATCGATATGGTTCGGCAAGTACGTGGCGGACTCGGCCACCCTGGCGCCGCTGTTCGACTTCGACGCCAAGTCGCTGGCTTGGTGGCTGATCGGCTATGGCTTCTTCGCCTCGGTGCTGCCGGTATGGCTGCTGCTGGCGCCACGCGACTACCTTTCTACTTTCCTCAAGATCGGCACCATCGCGCTGCTGGCGCTGGCGATCTTCCTGTCCGCACCGACCTTGCAGATGCCTGCCGTGACCCAGTTCATCGACGGCACCGGCCCCGTGTTCAAGGGCAGTCTGTTCCCGTTTCTGTTCATCACCATCGCCTGCGGCGCCGTCTCGGGCTGGCATTCAATCATCGCCTCCGGCACCACCCCGAAACTGCTGGCCAACGAAAGTCAGGCCCGCATGATCGGCTACGGCGGCATGCTGATGGAGGCGTTCGTCGCCATCATGGCGCTGATCGCCGCCACCTACCTGCACCCCGGCGTTTACTTCGCGATGAATTCGCCCAGCGCGATCATCGGCACCACCGTGCAGGAGGCCGCTGCCACGATCAGCCAATGGGGTTTCGTGGTGACGCCGGATGAGCTGATCCAGACCGCCAAGAACATCGGCGAATCCAGCATCCTCAGCCGAGCCGGTGGCGCACCGACGCTGGCCGTCGGCATGGCCCAGCTGCTGCACAACATCATCCCCGGCGGCGGCATGATGGCGTTCTGGTACCACTACGCGATCCTGTTCGAAGCGCTGTTCATCCTCACCACCGTCGATGCCGGCACCCGCGTCGGCCGTTTTATGATTCAGGAGATCGCCGGCCTCGTTTACAAACCGCTGCAAGCCACCGAGTCATGGACCGGCAATGTGCTCGCCACCGCTGTCTGCGTGCTGCTGTGGGGCTACTTCCTCTACCAGGGCGCCGCCGATCCACTGGGAGGTATCAATACGTTGTGGCCGCTGTTCGGCATCGCCAACCAGATGTTGGCGGCCATCGCCCTGATGCTGGCCACCGTGGTGGTCGTAAAACTCAAGCGTCAGCGTTACGTGCTGGTGCCCGGCATCCCGGCACTCTGGCTGATCATCTGCACCCTCACCGCCGGCTACGAAAAACTCGTCGGGCCGATCAGCTTCACCGGCGCGGCAAACATGTACAACGCCGCCATGCAGCAAGGCCAGCTGCTGGCACCGGCAAAGACCGTCGCCGAAATGCAACGCATCGTCACCAACAACTACGTCGACATGGCCCTCACCGGCCTTTTCATGCTGCTCATTGTCACCATGGTGTTCTTCTGCACGCGCGCCCTGCTGCGAGCCTGGAACATCGACCGCCCAACCGCCCACGAAGAACCGTACGTGGCCCTCAGCAGCGTTGCGAGCTAAGGAGCACATCGATGAACCTGCTTCATGCCTTCAAACCCGGCTGGACGTGGGCGGTCCAGACCGCCCGCCTCAGCTGCGGCGTTCCCGACTACGACGTCTACGTGAAGCATTTGCGTGAGTATCATCCGGAACGCGAGGTGCCGGATTACAAGGCGTTCTTTCGGGAGCGGCAGGTGGCTCGGTACAAGGGGACTGGCGGGCGGTGTTGCTG
>JALYXN010000112.1 GCA_030947085.1 Pseudomonadota bacterium
GCAAGGCAGGGTTCCGGGTTACCTGAATCGTTGCCGCGCTTCGCGCGATCGACAGCATCTGGGCCGCGTTTCTACATTGCGGGCGTTCATCGGTTGAGCCGTTCGATAAGCATGGCCCTAAGCTGACGCATCCTCATTTCGTCCATCGGACCGAGCACATCGCGCGCGGCCTCCGGCAAGTGTTCGCCAGCGCGTTCAGCAGGCCCGAAGACGTAGTAGTCGAAGATTTCCCGCCACGCACGCTTTTCCCGCTCCGGACGGTCACGAATGGTCCACAGCGCGTGGTAAAGCGCGGACAATGGCGCGGGTACATAGTCCGGCGCGCTGCTCCACCAATAGTTGAGCAAGACGTTGAACGGGTCCAGCCCTTCAACGTGATGCCACCAAAGGCTAGGAATGAACACGGCATCGCCCGGTGCCAACTCCACGCTCTGCGCTGTGGCCAGCGCTTCGCGAAAGCGCGGGTACCGCTGGAAATCGGGGTTGGCAAAGTCGACCATGCTGACCGCCTGCCCCCCCGGCGTTGGTTCGAGCGGGCCCGGGTAGAGGTTGGCGATCTGCTCGGGCGGAAACAGCGTGAACCGCCGCCGGCCGACGGCGCAGCAGGCGATATTGTTCAGCGCGTCGTAATGGGCTGAGGCGATGGTACGGTTGCCGATCCAGATGCGCGGCGGCGCGTGGATGCCGTGAGCCGCAAGATCCAGATCGTTGGCCTCTCGAAAGCCTGGCAGGCAGGCGTCTACTGGTGCCGAGGCCATGTACCAGGTCGGCGGGTGTTCGTCGTCCAGGTGTTTCGTGATGTCTTGCAGCAGCTGGTCCAGGCTGCCACGCCGAACTTCGCAATTGATCGCGGTGAAATCATCGGTGTAGAACACTCGCCCGGCGATATCCGGTGCGCCGTACGAATACTGCACCGGACGATGGCTGTCGTAACGTCTCAGACAGGCCATCGCTTCCGTTGTCGAACGCTCTCCTGCTTGCACGAGCGCCCAGTTGCTCACCAGGCCACGGAGCACGACAGGTTGCCCTGCCCCGAGAAGCTCGTCGATCGGTAGTGCGTCGGACGGAACATCCGACCGTTCCCGGGCGCTGGCTACCGAATTCATCATGGTTAAACCGCGGTCGCGGCGCTATCCGCTTGATGCAGGCGCCGCTGCTTTTCCTCGACCAGCCGGCGCAGGTTGTGCAATGACGACATTACCAGATAGGCACCTTCGAGATAGCCTGCGCGATGCAGGGCATGCAGCGATTCGGCATCCAGCGCAGCGAGTCGGTCGCGGTCGATGCTGAGCAGGCCGGTAACATCAGCGCCGTGCGCGCCATCAAGTTTGATGTCGAGCCGAATGGGCTGGATCAGTCCAAGAGAATCGAAGGCTTGGTACATGGCCTTGCCGCCCTCCACACCGTCGCGGATGCCGCGCAGCACGGTGATAATGTGTTCCAGGTAGGCGCTGTGGCCGCCTTGGGGGAGAAACACCGGCTCACCTTCGTCGAAGCTGACGCGGGGGTGATCCAGGTCGACGTGAATAACCGGTTCGGTACGCAGTTCGCCATCGATCATCTGTTCCTGAAAGCCGATAAGGAACGGCCCCCTGGCGACGTGGCCCGGCATATAGCTGGAGCTCCAGTGCCCGCCCTGAAGATACAGATTTTCATCTCGACTGAAACCCAGCAGGATCACGGAACGGTATTAGCCGCTGTCGCCATCCTTGCGGAAGAAGATGGGAAACTCGCGCTGCAACTCCGCATATTCGGTGGGATACGCCGGCATGGTGCCGACCTCGTCGCCGAACTCACTACCGAAACCGGATGCAACACGCAGATCCTTATGTGTCACGTTGTTGAGTAATTCGTACCGTGCCATTCAGCTCCTCAAGGAATCGCCATCCGCGTTTGAAAGTCAGCGACCGAGGCAGGTGTGGCACGGTTGCCGAAAAATGGGAGCCACTGCGAGAGCAGTGACTCCCTGTTCTTACCCCATCACCCTGATCAGAACTGGTAACGCACGCCGAAAGCGTAACGCGGCTGTCCATCGAACAGCCTCAACATCTGCTTCGAGGAGCGAACATGCCAACGCTGATCCTCGCCGGTCAGGTTGATACCCTCCAATTGAAACGACAGATGATCATTGACGTTGTAATTAATGCTCAGATCATACTGCCGGTAGGCATCGACATAGTACGGGTTGCGACTGTTGCCCTGGTTGGCCAGGGTCAGGAACTCGCCGCGCCAGTTCCAGGCCAGTCGAGCCGACCAGTTGTACTTTTCATACATCAGCACGACGTTGGCAGTGTCGCTGAGGCCGGTCAACGCGAATTGGTCCACCGATGGATCGCCCGCGTCCTTGAAATGGACGTCGCCCATGACCTTGCTGTAGTTGGCAAGGACGCCAAAACCCGTTTCGCCGAGGAAGTACTGGCCACCAAACTCCCAGCCATGCAGCTTGGCCTTGTGCTGGTTGACCGGGCGGGTCACGTTGAACTGGTACAAGGGATCGTCCGCATTGCCGGTGATATCGTACGCGTTCTCCAACGCCAACCCTTGGGCCGAACTGCCGTTGTACGCCGCCAGACCGCCGGTGGCCGCCGCGTTCGTCAACAACGCCACTGTGGAAAATAGCGACGTGTCGTTGAGCCCGCAAGCCGAGGTGACGTCTCCGCCGGCCGCCGTCACCTGGGTCTTGCAAGCTGCGCTGGCCAGGAACGCCGCGGCCTGTTGCGCGCGCGGGCCGGAGGTCGGGTCAGTCAGACCGTACAGGCTCTCTGGCGTCACCGAGGTACCGATGAAGTTGTCGACGCGCTTGTCCCAGAACGTCAACGAAACGTAGCTGGACTTGGCAAAGTACCACCCCAGACCCAGGTCGAGGTTGTCTGACTCGAGCGGTTTCAGTGCGGGATTGTTGTCGCTGCCACCAGCGCGGCTCGATGGGTTGATCAGAATCGATCCGCTCGGCGCACCCGGGCTGGCACCTGCGTAAAGGTCGCCGTAGGGTGCGCGGGCCATGGTTTTGCTATACGAGGCCCGACCTTGCAGCGAGTCGGTGAAGTCGATATTGAAATCGATATTCGGCAGCAGATTGCTATAGCTGGCCTTCGCGCTAACCGGCTGCATGTCGGCGGACGTGGTGATTCTGAAGTCGTTGTTGGACTGCCACAGAACCGCGCTCGGGATTGCAATCACGGAAGAGGATGTGACGTCGGTTGTCTCGTAGCGCATGCCGAAGCGGGTGGTGGTCGTCAGCCCGCCCAGATCGCCGTTGAGTTCGATTTGCGCGTAGAACGCTCTGGTTTTTTCGTCGACCCGGTTGTCCGCCGCCAATTGCGAAAGAACGCGTGTGGGAGAATTCGGGTAATGGGTGGCCGCCCACTTGGCCAAGTCGTTAGCATTGCCGGTCCATGCGGTATTTGCGATGCCGCCCGTGTTGTAACCGTCGAACAGGCCGGTGACGCTGTCCCGCCTTATGTGATCCTGCAGGTCCGGAAACTGGCCCGCATTGCTTACGCTCCAGTCTCCAAGTTGTGCAAAGTTCTCGACCGCCTGGGTGCGGTGAAGTTTCGTCGTGGCGAAATCGGCGCCGAACTGGAAGCGACCGTTCTCCAGTTCCCACAGCCCATCGAGGCTGCCTTCCTTGACCTCGGTGGTCTGACTCTGCGCATCGATGCGCAGGGGCTGCACACCGATATTGTTGGCGGCGAACGGTGAATTGACCAAGCCGCCAACATTGGAAAGCGCATCCGCGGCAGTGGGATACCAGGTGCGCGTTGCGATGGGCAAGTTGCCGTTGAAGCGCATTTCCTGACCCCATTCCCCGCCGCATTGCGGACCGCTAGCGCAATTGCTGGTGCCTGCAAGGCCGACCAACGTGGCGCCACCGCCCGTAGACGGGTCATTGGGCACGCTCTGGCTCTTGGCATCGTGCGCATCGAACGTCAGGCTGAAATCGTCGGTCACCTTCCATTCCGCGTTCAAGCCGACATCATCGAGCTTGTATTCCTGCGCGTAGTGCTGCTGCTCCATGCCGAAGTCCTTCGACCCGTCTGGAACGTCGCGCAAGTACACCGGCGTGGCGACCGCACTATTGGTGTCAAACGCGATATCGGTAAAGCTGTTAGCGCGCTGCAACCAGATGCCTTGCTCGCCCCGATCGGCGTTGATCTTGTACCTGGAGTAGAGGTAATCCGCGGTCACGGTCAGGCTGTCGATAGGCTTGAACTGCGCCACTGCGTGGGCATTCTTGCGATCTGTCCGGGTGTCGTTGAACGCATAACGTATGTCGGTGGGCAAGCCGTAGAGCTGGCCGATTGCCGGGGCATTGACGACGTTGGCATCAGCACGCAATGCGGGATCGGTGCCGGTCCAGGGCTGTTCGCTCCAGTCATTCACGGTGGACTGGGCGGAGCCGGTATGACGTTTCTGCGCACTGAGGTTAAGGCCGATGCCCCAGGTC
Source organism: Pseudomonadota bacterium (assembly GCA_030947085.1). GTDB lineage: Bacteria > Pseudomonadota > Gammaproteobacteria > Xanthomonadales > Rhodanobacteraceae > Rhodanobacter. Next base: position 4,448 of record JALYXN010000112.1, read on the forward strand.
TTGTCCGGATTGGCATAGCTGAAGATGCCCGAGAATTCAGGCGTGATGCTGCTGCCGAAGGGTTGTCCCTTGTCGTAGATGCCCTTGGCACTGGCGGCTGCGACGACCTTGCCGCCATCGTGATAGAACGGGCGATCGGTCTTGATATCGATGCTCGCACCAATACCGCCACTGGCCACGTTGGCGCGACCGCTCTTGTACACCTCGAGGGTATTGACGCCGTCCGGGGACAACTGCGAGAAATTGAACGCTCGTGTGCCGCCGTTGACATTGCCGATCGCTATCGAGCCGGCCGCACCGAAGGCGTCCGCGCCGGGAATATGACGGCCGTCGACGGTCACCATGTTGTAGTCCGGGCCGAAGCCACGCACCGTTACCAGAGAGCCTGCGCCATCGCGGCGGTCGATCGATACGCCGGTAATGCGTTGCAGAGACTCGGCGAGGTTGGTGTCTGGAAACTTGCCAATGTCTTCGGCACTGATCGCATCGACGACGCCGATGGCGTAGCGCTTGATGTTCATCGACTGCTCGAGACTGTTGCGCACGCCAGTGACCGTAATGGCCTGCAGCGTCGTCTCCGATGGCTTTGCGCCATTCCGTGGCTTCTTCGAAGTGGTCTGCGCCGACGGCGCGGTTTGCGTGGTCGGTTGCCGGTCCGGCGAATTCTGCGCGTAGAGCGGATTAATAATGACCATGCCGCCGACGATGGTGAACATCACCTTCGATCGGAGGTGTTTGAACTTGTCCTGGCTCATTCGTGTGCACTCCCCTTCCAATTAATTGAATGTTTAACCTCGAATAATCGTGCGTGCGAACCCTTTTGAACTGCCCTTGGCTTCGCCCGGGTCATGAATCACGACCGATGAATGCCCCCACACCCATCCACAAGCTTTTTACCGGCTGGACACTGCATTTGATTGGATTCCCTCATGCAATCAGACCTCCCCGAGGTATCCCAACCATGTGATCTTGCGCTTTGGCAGCGGCCGAAGCCGATGCCGTTGGAAATCTATTGCAGATTGACAGCGCTGTCATTCTGCGACGCAGCATCCGCTATAAAGTTTTCTCAATGCACTTTTACGCGCCGAACCCAAACGCCGACAGCGTCATACCTGCTCTCCTTAAAGTCTTCCCGTGCATCGCCATCTCAGCAAACGCTTCCTCTCTGCGAAGCGCGTGTCCAACACGCCTTCGCCGTCGAGACATTGCGGTAATCAATCGCGTACGGTCATGCGTTAAAAAACACGATGCCATGGCACATTCAGGGCGACGGACACGGCAGCACCGTATCAGCGTGACTGTCCAGCCCCACTTGCCACAACGACAACCGCATGGGTGCGTCGCTCTCCAGAACGAACGGGGACGCCAGTGACTGCATCGCCGCGCCGCCCTGCTGGAAGCATTTCAACGGAATCGCCAGCGTGGTCCATTGGCCCTTGGGCAACTGCGCGAGCGCATCACGAATCGGCAATCTAACCCGACACGCGGCTTCGCAATCAACGCCAAGACTGATCTTGCCTGATGCGGGAATCTCATCGGCCCGAAGCGTCAGCGAGAGCATGACGTCGCCGTTGGTTTCGCGCTGAAGCTCCAAGGGCTTGCTCGAATGCAATGACAGTTCGCCACCCTTCCCGCTCCAGGTGATCTCGCGGGCGTCCTCCTGTGTCTTGTAGTCCACGGCAGCCAACGTCACTTGGCCTCGCGGACTGCTGGCCGGCGCTGCCGATACCGCAACAGGTTTGCCACCGGCGTCAGCGAGCGTCCAGGTGAGTTCCTGCACAGGCCGCCCGCGCTGGACATAGATGCCGTTGGGATCCTGCTTGCCACTCAGTCCCGACACTTCCGACAGCGGCCGGGCATGGTCGTGATCGGCGTAGGTCAGCCCGAAGCCGAAGGGGTATTGCGACTTTTGCCCTGCGGCTTGCGCCACCTGCATGGCCGTACGAGGCCAGGCGAAGGAAAGCTTGCCGTGGAAGTCGTATTGCACGGCGCCGTCCGCATTGCGCAGCAACACGTCGGCGATACCCTCGCCCTCGGAACCCGGCAGCCAGGCCATCACGAATGCGTCTGAGGCATTGATTTCGCGGTTGACCCAGAGCGGACGCCCGGCCAGGAATACCGCTACCACCGGCACGCCCTGACCCTTAAGCTTGCGCAGCAGTTTCAGGTCGGCGTCATCGCTGCCGGGTTTGTACGCAAAATTTTTCAGATCGCCCTGGAACTCAGCATACGGATCCTCGCCAAACACCACTACGGCCACATCCGGCTTCGTGCTGAAGCTGCCATCGGGCGAAAGCGTAGCGGTGCCCCCGGCCGCCTTCACCTGTGCGGCGATGCCAGCGTAGATCGAGGTAGCACCTGGAAACTTCGACGCCGGTACGCCGCTCCCCTGCCAGGTGATGGTCCAGCCGCCGGACTGCTTGGAAAGGTTATCCGCCCCATCGCCAGCCACCAGCACATGTTTGTGCGGATCAATTGGGAGTACGCCACGCTGATTCTTCAACAGCACCAGCGACTCGCGTACGGCGCGCCGGGCGATGTCGCGATGAGCAGCCGACCCGATGACTGACAGGTCGCCGGATCCGACTTTTTGCGTGTTCTTTTCAAACAGATCCGCACGCAACTTTACCCGCAGAATGCGCGATACGGCATCGTTCAGACGCGCCTGCGGAATCTCGCCGGACTTCACCTGCGCCAGCGTGTTTTTGTATAGCGCGCGCCAGGTATCCGGTGCCATGAACATGTCCAGGCCCGCATTGATCGCCTTGGCGCAGCTCTCGTTGCTGCAGCCCTCGAGCTGACCGTGCGCCTGCCAGTCGCCGACCACGAAACCGTCGAAACCCATGCGACCCTTGAGAACATCGGTGAGCAAGGCATGGTTGCCATGCATCTTTACGCCGTTCCAGCTGGAGAAGGACGCCATCACCGTCTGCGCACCCGCGGCGATGGCAGCGACATAACCCGCGCCGTGCACATCGCGCAGAACCTTTTCGCTGACGCGTGCATCGCCCTGATCGCGACCCTGAAAGGTACCGCCGTCGCCAAGAAAATGCTTGGCGGTGGACACGACGTGCTGCCTGCCGAGAAATGCGGGAGTACCCGGCATCCCCTGCAAACCTTCCACCATGGCCGTCGCGTAGGCGGCGACAACTTTCGGATCCTGCGAATAGCCTTCGTAAGTGCGACCCCAGCGATCATCCTGTGGCACCGCCAGAGTCGGTGCGAACGTCCAGTCGATATCGGTAGCGCGTACTTCCGCGGCGGTGGCAGCCCCGATCTCGCGTATCAGATCGGGATCACGCATGGAGCCCAGCGCTGAGTTCTGCGGAAACAGCGTGGCGCCCACCACATTGTTGTGGCCGTGTACGGCATCCACGCCAAACAGCAGCGGGATGGATGCGTGACCTGGTGAAGGCGCCAAGGCCGCCTGATGAAATTGATCCACCAGTGCACGCCATTGCTCGGGTGTGGAAAATTCGTCGCCGTTGGGACCGCTGTTGCCGCCAGCCAGCACCGAACCCAGTCGATAGGTTTTCAGGTCCTCCGGCTTGATCGCCGAAATATCAGCCTGGATCAGCTGACCGACCTTGTCCTCAACCGACATCGAGGCCAGCAGACTCTTGATGCGCGCCTCCATCCCCGGATCGGGTGGCAATGCCCTGGACACCGACGGCCACAACTCGGGATGAACCGTGGAAGACAGCGGTGGCGGTGTGGAGGGCGACGCGGCCCAACCCGGAGCGCAGACGAAAGCCGCCACGGCGGCACTGATCAAACGTCTGGCAGAGCGACTGCGGAAAGAAAATACGCGCATGGAATCCCCTCGCGATGACGGTCCCTGACAATGCGTCCGCACCGCCGACCTATTGAAACCCAGTATTTGCAGCCCTTGACAGCGCTGTCAATTTGCGTCGCAACAAATGGCGTCAGTCGCCGGAGCGCCGCTGTCGAGCGCGAGCCCGGCCCTGCCGACGCGGCCCGGTGGACTCGCGCACCTTCAGGGTGAACGGCACCTGCATCAGTTCACCGGAGCCGCGGCCGCGCAGAACATCCAGCAATTGCAGGCAGGCGATGCGTCCCATTTCGCGACTGGGCTGGCGAATGGTAGTCAGCGCGGGCCAGATCTGGCGGGCGATCGGTGTGTCGTCGAAACCGCACACGGAAACGTCGCCCGGCACGGCCAGACCGTTATCCCCGGCAGCCCAGATAACGCCAGCCGCCATGTCGTCGTTGGCCGCAAAGACGGCCGTCGGAAGCTCGGGCAACGAGAACAACTTTCTTGCGGCAGTCACGCCGGAGCCGAACGAAAAATCGCCTTCCACGACCAGTAACGGATCGTAAGGAATGCAGGCGTTTTCGAGCGATTCACGATAGCCGGCAAGCCGCCAGCCACTGGCGCCATGCGCAGGATGCCCGATCACATGGGCAATCCGCCGATGCCCGAGACCGAGCAGATGCGCCATCATTTCGCGCGCTGCACGCGGCTCATCCATGGTGACTCCGATCGTCCGGTGGCGCTCGATCGGCGACACGCTGGCGTAGGGCACGTCGTTCTCGCCCAACCACTTCAACAGTCCAGGATGATCGGTGATTGGTGGCGTCAACAGCAGCCCATCCGGGCGATGGTGCGAAATAAGCATCGCCACGCGTTCGACAAAGTCCTCGGCGTTGACCAGCAAAGGCCGGACCATCATCGAGTAGTGATGAAGATCGCAGGCATCCAGAACGCCTGTCTGGATCTCCGACAGATAGTTGGATGATGGGTTGTCGTACAGCGTAGCCACCATGTACGAGCGGTTGCTCGCCAGGCTGCGTGCCGACGGATGCGGTCGATAATCCATGGCCGCCATCGCGGCCAATACCTTTTCGCGGGTGGGCTGACGGACGTTGGCCTCGTCATTGAGAACGCGCGACACTGTCTTGGGCGAAACCCCGGCGGACCGCGCCACGTCTTCCAAACGAACTCGCATGTGCTACTCCCCCGACAGCGGCTGCTGCGCGCAGACTATGCGATCACGCGCGCGACAGCACAAGCGGCCGGCCAGCCTTGATCAGCGAATCCGGCGACAGGTCGAGTCGGTGTAGTGCTCACTCAACCCTTGGCGTCGAGCACGGCGTTCCAGTCCTTGACACGTTCGGCCTGCGAGCTCAGCAGCGCATCGACATCACCATCGAGGGTGACCTTCTCGATGATGTCGCCCTGCTCGATCGTATTGACCACGTCCATGTCGGCCGCATCGACCACTTCACCGAACACGCTGTGCTTGTTATCCAGCCACGGCGTCGGACCATGGGTGATGAAGAACTGGCTACCATTGGTGCGCGGACCGGCATTGGCCATCGACAGCACGCCCGGCTTGTCATGCCGCAGCGACGCGTTGAATTCATCTTCGAACTTGTAGCCCGGACCGCCGCGGCCGCTGCCTTCGGGACAACCGCCCTGAACCATGAAGTCGGCAATGACGCGATGGAACGCCAGCCCGTCGTAATAACCGCGCTTGGCCAGGTTGACGAAATTGGCAACCGTCACCGGCGCCTTGTCTTCATGCAGGCGCAGATGGATCGGGCCCCGGTTGGTGGTGAAAGTCACATTGATGGTCATTGGAAATCCTTGGATATGAGAGCCGCCCGCGATGGCACCGGGACGAGGATCACCAAGAATAACCCAGCGAGGCGCGATTGTAGGAGCGACTTCAGTCGCGATGCTCTTGTTTCCATGTCACAGCCAAAGGG
>JALYXN010000116.1 GCA_030947085.1 Pseudomonadota bacterium
GGCGTAACGAGATGCTCGGCTGGTATCTGCTGTGGTTGGGTTTCATGTTGGTGTTCGCCGCGCTGGGTGGTGCTCGTGGCCTGCTGTTTTTTTTGGCGCAGGGATTGATTGCCGCGGCCACGCTGGAGGTCATCAACTACATCGAACACTACGGTCTCAGTCGCCGCGAAGTCGCACCGGGGCGCTACGAACGCGTCACTCACCATCACTCCTGGAACGCGCCGCAGCGCTATACCAACTGGCTGCTGTTCAATCTGCAACGTCACTCCGATCACCACGCGCAACCCAGGCGCCGCTATCAGGCGCTGGTTCATCACGAGGACAGTCCGCAACTGCCAGCGGGTTACGCCAGCATGTTCGTGCTGGCGTTAATGCCGCCGCTATGGCATCGCGTCATGGACCACCGGGCACTGGCCGTCGGCGCGAAGCTCAACGCCCGGACAGAAAAGGCGGTCGAGGATCCAGCCGCAAAGCTCACTTCAGGCGACGCTCGATGACCGAGCAGATATCCTCGAACGCCTCGTCGTCCAGCCATGGGCTGTTGCTGATGCTGAGCGTCTGCTCGGCGAACGCTTGTGCATGGGGCATCGCCACTGGCGGGACGCGGTCGGCGAGGTAGGCGTAGTCGGGCAGGGCATGCGCAAATAGCCGCGTGACGCCCACGCCCGCGGTCCACAGCGGTGCGAGTACGGCATCGCGGCGCTGCTTGTCGGGGAGTTTGAGCAGCAGGAACGGCCAGCTGCCCTCGGTGTCGGCCGGCGGTTCGAATATTTCAAGGCCGGAAATTTGCCGAACGCGCGCGACCCGTCGGCGCGCCTGTCGGCGAAGTTGCTCGATGAAATCAGGCAGGCGGGCGGCCGCTTCGGTGCCCACGCCCTCGCGCCAGTTTCCTACCCGGTGCAGGGGAATTACGGGCGGAAAGTCGTCGCCGACGGCGGCTACCGGGTCGCGCCGCTCCAGTGCCCGTTGCAGCGGTCGGCCATAGGCAAGGCGCAGGCCGGAGGGACGGTAGAGTGCGGCGAGCCCCAGCAGTTCTGCGCTGCGCCGCAGTTCCCAGCTTGGGCGGGATGGCACCATGGCCCCATGCGTTCGGCGCAGTGCATCGCGCATGGACGCGTCGCGTGCCAGCAGCAGCCCGCCTTCGTAGATCGACAGGCCCTTGCCCGCCGCAAGACTGAAAAAGCCGATGTCGCCACGCAGCCCGACGCTGTGTCCATGAGCACGAGCGCCCAGCGCCTGGGCGGCATCCTCTATGACCCAGGCGCCGGCGGCTTTGGCGACTCTCACGGCGTTGTCTACATCCGCCACCAGTCCCGCCAGGTGGGTGGGAATTATCGCAAGAGTGTCGCTGCCGCAGACCTCGGCAAGGGAATTCGGATCCATGTCGAAGTGGCCCGCGCGCAAGTCGCAAAGCCGCAGTTCGAGTCCGAGGCTGCGCACCGCGATCGCCACCAGCGGGCAGGTATAAGCGGGCACCACCACCGTGCGCCGATGCGGGGCCAGTTCGCTGAGCGTGCGCAGCGCCACCAGCAACGCGGCGGTGCCTGAACACTCCAGTTGCAACGGTGGGGTGCCGAGTTGTGCGGCAAGCGTTTGGCCGAGGGCGGCGCGGCGCGGAAACAGATCGGACACCCGCAGTGGCAAGCCGGCCGTCGGTGGGATCTCGCGGAAGGCACGATGGCGCATGGCTCAGGGCACGACTTCGATGCCGGTGTCGGACGGCGGGTTGCGTTCGGCCAGTCCCAGACAGACGATGCCGGCAAGGATCAGCAACGCGCCGAGCAGTTTGGTGACGGTCAACGGCTCGTTGAACAGCCAGATCGATAGCAGCAGCACGCTGACCACTTCCAGATGCGAGGCAGCGAAGGCCGGCCCGATCGGGGCGTGCTTGAGCAGGCTCATCCAGGTGAAGAACGCGCCGATGTACCCGATCACCGATCCATACACCCACGGCCCGGAAAACACGCGCAGCAGCCATGCGAGGCTGGCTTCCACCGGCAAGGCATGATTGCCGGCGATCTTGAAGCAGATCTGCGTGAGCGTATCGAAGGCCATCAGCAGCAGGAAGCCAACAAGGTAGAAGCGCCTCATGCACCGGCACCCACGATGGCGACGCCGAGGCAGACCAGCACAATGCCGGCCACCCGAAGGCGGGTCAGCTTTTCACCGAACAGCAAGCGACCTGCGAGCATGATCACCACGATGTTGATCGACCCCAGCAGCACGCCCTCGGACAGTGGCAGCAGCGAAAGAAACGCGATCCACGCCAGAAACTCGAAGACGTAGCAGGCAATGCCGAGCCAAAGCCACGGTCGGACGGCCATATGACGCCAGCGCGCCAGGCCATCGCCGGCCGCCGGGTCAGCAGCTGCAGCCTTGAAGGCGAGCTGGCCGCAGGTGTCGAGCACCACATTGACGAGCCACAAAACGATGGTGAGCGCCGGCATGTTCAGGCCGCTGCCGCTCGCTCGGCTGTCCGTGCCGCAATAATGTCGTTGAAAAAGCGTACGGAATGGGCGATCAGGGTGCGGCGCTGCTTGTCGATGGTGATCATGTGGTAACTGTCCTCGAGCAGGAGCAGTTCGGTTCGCGCATTCACGCCGCGAATCACCAGCTCGGCATTGCGTACGCTGGCCACGTCGTCCTCGCTGGCGTGCGCCACCAGGCACGGGGAGGTCACCTGGGGAAGTTGACGACGCACCTTGACCGACAGCTGATACAGATCGGCGAGCGAATGCCAGGGGTTGCCGAGTAGTCCGGCGACTGTGCTGTCGCCGCTCTGCATGGCTGCGCTGATCTGTGCGCGCAGGCGCTCGTCGCGCAAACCGTAGGGTGGCTGCTCCAGAGCCATCTGCCCGCGGCCGATACCCAGCTTCTTGAGCAGCGGCAGCAGAAACGACAATCGGGCCGACCAGGGAATACTCCAGCCGTCATATCGGAACGTGGCACCGTAGACGCCCACACCGGTAACCTGCTGCGGGTGGTCGGCGGCAAGCTTGAGCGAGAGCAGGGCGCCCATGGAAAGTCCCCCTACAAAAAGATGGTCGACCCGACCGAGCAAGTGACTGGCCGCCTGTTCGACGCTGGCGTACCAGTCGCGCCATCCCGTGGCAAGCAGATCCTCGACGTCACCGCAGTGGCCGGCCAGTTGCATGCAGTAAACCGTGAAGCCCGCGTTGTTGAGCCCTTTGGCGAGCAGGCGCATTTCCATCGGTGTGCCGGTCAGGCCGTGGATCAGCAACACACCGCGGCGGTCGCCTTCAAGGAGAAACTCAGTTGGCTGGATCACGTAGAAGTCCTGTCGGGGCATTCATAGACTTTCACCAAGGCCTTTCAACGGGCCTTCGTGGCAGTGGTGGGTGGTGACGGGCTGCCGAAACGAACCAGCACGCGCTGGCCGATGCGTAAATCCTGCGGCTGGTCAAAGCTGAGCACGCAACTGACAGTGCGTGCGTTGAGGCGCTGCTGCGAGTCATCTTGCAGCGTGGAGGGGCCAACCACACTGCCAAGGCGAACGACGTGTGCCGGCCAGCTTGAATCGCTGCCGCTGCCATCGGTGCTGACGGTGGCAGCCATGCCGACCTTGACCGCATCGACCATCGATTCACTCAGTTCGGCGCGCACGGTGGGCGGCGTCCTCGGCAGCAGGGTAAACAGCGGCCCGGACTGCGGGGAAACCTGGGCACCGGCCTGGGCGAACATGCGGACTACGCGTGCATCGATGGGTGCGCGCAAGGTAAGCAGACCGAGTTCGTAGCGGGCTCCGTCCAGTTTTTGCCGCGCCATGTCGACAGCCGCGTCGGCGGCGGCCTTGCGAGCCTCCAGTTCGTTTACGGCGCCCCGGGCGAGGTCAGCGCTCTGGTCGTCGCCCGCACCGGCTTTGGCTGCCGCGGAAAGCCGGGCGGCCTGCTGCTTCGTGACTCCCAGTTTGCCGGTCAACAACGAGGACTCCGCCCTGGCCTGGGCCAGCCCGGCCTTGGCAGCTTCCACCTCCAGTGTGGCGGGTTGGGTTTGCATGGTGGCCAGGGTTTCTCCCCGGGCGACGTGGTCACCTTCGTGCACGCGCACGCTGGCAAGTGTGCCTTCGCGCGGCGCCTGGATGGACAGCAACCCGCCCTCTATTTCGATGCTGCCCCGCGCGACCGCCGCATACGCGGGTGCAACCGGGGCATTCGTGGCTGCCGAATGGTCCTTTGAGCAGCCGCTGACCAGCAGCAGCGCGACCATGGCTGTCAGTCGCAGTGGAGAAAGCGGGCCGGTCATGATGGGGATCCTTGGTTCGGAACAGTCGGCTGGGCCGGTCGCCGGTCGGTGAGAATTTTGCCGTCCTCCATGGTGAGCACGCGATCGGCATGCTGGATCAGGCGGGGATCGTGGCTCACGCAAAGTACGGTGGTGCCATGGGTGCGGGCGATGTGATGCAGGATATCGATGATCATCTGGCCATTGCTGGCGTCCAGTGAGCTGGTGGGTTCGTCGGCAAACAGCAGTTGAGGCTGTTTGGCCAGGGCACGGGCAATCGCAACCCGCTGCTTTTCGCCGCCGGAAAGTTCCGACGGGCGCAGGCGCATCCGGTGGCCCAGGCCTACCTCATCCAGCGATTGCGCTGCGCGGTCGCGAGCGTCAACCTGGGTCAGTCCGAGGTAGTTCAATGGCAACTCCACCTGCTCAAGCGCGGTCAGCGCGGGGAACAGATTGAAGCCCTGGAACACGAAACCGGTGTGTTGCAGGCGGAATCGCTCCAGCGCCCGACTGTCGAGCCGGCCGAGCTCGCTTCCCAGCGCGATGACCCGGCCTGCGTCGACTTTCAGCAGTCCGCTCAGGATCGCCAGCAGGGTACTTTTGCCGCATCCGGACGGGCCGGAAATGAGGGTCAACTCGGCCGGTTCGATGCGTAACGAAAGGTTTTCAAGCACCTGGGTAGGCACCTGGCCAGAGACGAAGGCCTTGCTGACTCCCTCAGCCTGGAGCGAGGGCGAAGTCGTCTGTATCGACATGTGAGGGGCGGCGTTCATCGCAGCAGGGTCGCTGGATCGGCACGGCGCAGGCTGCGCATGGCGGCAAGGCCGGAGACGGCAGCCAGTGCCATCGCCAACACCACGCAGGCCAGCGAGATGGGTATGTTGAGCACCACCGGGACGTCCTGGCTGCGTGCCAATGCCAGCACCAGGACACCCAGCACGGTGGCCCCCAGCAACCCGATCGAACCGACCCAGAAAGCCTGTTCCAGTACTACCCAGCGCAGGTTGACGACCCCGACGCCCAGCGCGTTGAGAGTGGCGTACTCGCGTACCGAGCCGGCTACCGCGCCCATCAGGGTCTGGCTGGTAATGACCGCGCCCACCAGAAATACGATGCCCGCGAGAAAAAGGACGCCGGCGCCGGCTCCCGTATCCAGCATCCAGTACAGAACGGAGCGGCGGGCAAACGATGTGGCCGTCCAGACGCTGTAGGGGCCGACGCCGCGATCGCCACGCAGGCGCCGCGCGACCTGGTCCGCTTGCGAGGGATCACGCAAGCTGGCGACCAGGTACGTGGGACGGCCTCTGTCGGCGGGGTCGGTGTCCAGCTCGCGGGCGGTGTCCAGCGAGCTGAGCACATTGACGCCGCCGAGCGCGCGCAAACCCGAGGCGACGCCCACCACGCGGACGTGGCGACCGTTGATGGCGGCACTGTCGCCGACGTGGACGCCCAGTTTGGCGATGTCGGCGCGGTCGATGATCACTGCGTCCGGTTCGATCAATCGTGCGCGCAGTTGGGGCGACAGCGTGCGCGAAAACATCATCGCACCCGGTCGCGGGTCAATCCCGGAAACAAATACCGATTCGCCACCGGTGTCGTGGGCGCCGCGCCAGTCGGCATCGACCCACAGGAACGGCTCCACCTTTTCCACTGAAGGGTCCATGCGCAGACGCATTTCAACATTGGGGTCGATCGCCCGTCCCAGATTGACGCTCTGGGTGCCCGGATAGCCGACCCACAGATCGGCCGAGGAGCCGGTAATGTACACGCTGGCGCTGCCGAAGATTCCCAGCACCAGCGCGGCCTGCAACAGCTGCAGCAGACCCGCGAAACCGACCGCCACGATGGCGGGAAGGAAACGGCGCCACTCGTAAATCAGAGTCTTGCGGGCAAGGGCGACCATCAGCGCCAACCCTCCGTGGCGACATTGACGTCGTCAGGCAGCGGCGCGCCGCCCAGCGCCTTGTACAGGCTGACGAAAGCCAGTCCACGTGCTGTTCGCGTCTGGATCCCTTGCAGCCTGGCCTCGTCGCTGGCCACGGCGCTGTCGAGCTGATCGAGCGGGCTGTCCAGACCCAGTCGCACGCGCTCGCTCACGGCGACATGCTCACGGGCCAGCGCGGTCGCTACGACGCGACTGTGATGTTCCTGCAACCGTTGTTGCTCCAGCGCGCCGAGCGCGTTTTCGACCTCGGACACCCCTTCGAGCACGGCTTGGCGATAGGCGAAGACGGCTGCCTTAAGCTCATGGTTCTTGGCGTGTGACCGGGATTGGCGCAGGCCCCAGTCGAACAGCGGGATATTCAGGATCGGACCGGCTGACGCAATGGCGTTGTCATTGGTGCGTCGATGCGTAGTGAGGTTGGTCGACCAGACGATCGAGCCACCAATGCCGACGCTGGGATACATATCGGCCCTGGCCATGCCCGCATCGCCGGCCGCGCTGAGTACGTCCGCTTGCGCGCGGGCGATTTCCGGCCGGGTCCGAAGCAGGTCGGCCGGGGTACTGGCGAGTTGCCAGGCACCCAGGTCAGGAACGTTGTCGCGCTGGAGCCACGTCGGGTCGGGTTGGTTTCTCCCCAGCAGGGTGGCGAGTGACTGGGATGACGTGTCGATGAGTTGCTGCGACTCATCCATGGCGGCCGCAGCGCGTGCAAGAGCCACCTCGGCCTGGACGATGGAAGAAGGTGTAGTGAGTTTCAGCGTGTGCCGAACATGCAGCAGATCGAGTTGCTGCTGACGAGCGTTCCGGATGGCGACGAGCAACTGTTTCCTGTGCGTGGCAGAGCGCAATTCAAGCCAACTGCGCACCACATCACCTACCAGCGAGACGCGCACCGTCTGCAGATCCGCCACCGATGCATCGAAATTGCCGCGGGCTTGTCGACGGCCGGCGGTTCCGCGGCCGAACAGGGGCAACTCCCAGCTGGCATCGAATCCGGCCACAAAGAAGGACGCGCTCGCGTCCGGATCGACCGCATCTTCAGTCTTCGCCCGCACGCCAGGGAGATACGGTGCGTAGGCACTGCGCATCGTGGCACGCGCAGCAAGCAGGTGTTCCTGGGCTGCCGCGACACTCAGATTATCCCGCAAGGCAAGGTCGACCAACGCATCGAGTCGCGAGTCGTGGAAGGCGTGCCACCAGCTGCGCAGATCGACCGTGGGCGCATCGGCGGGCTGCGCGTGTCGCCAGGCTGCGGGAGCGGGCGGCGACAGTGGCGGCAGCTTCGTCGTCACACAACCAGCCAGTGCGGTCATGCCGCCGAGAATGGCTGCGCACAACAGCACGCGTGCAGCCTGGGAACTCCAGGCGAGGCGCGGCGGCCTCCGTGCATACATGGAGGCCGCCACGTGGTCGATCCGGCTGTGGGGGAGCAGCCTGGGCGTCGCTTCGAATTTGAGACAAAACATAGCGGCAGTATCGCTCAGGCAGCTTTCATAAGGTTTTCGCCGGTGCAGGATACTGCAGCGTTATGCGCAAATACCGGGACGTCGCCGATCCACGCGCGATGTCCGGGAGTATCGAGTCGCAGTCGTCCAACGCGTCGATGGAAGGCCTCGCGCCTCACCGATCGACCCCGCAACGCGCGAACCCGCGCTTCGCATTCGGTGATGGCGAACGGCCCGACCGGATCATCGTCCGCACCAAGGTCTTGCAGGCGTAGGCGTTGTCAGGCAACGCCCGATCAGCCTTAATGCCATCGGCCACGTGATCGATCGCCTGTGAATGGCGGCGCAAGGTGGCAACCGCGGCCGCTGCGATCGATGAGTCAACGTCGACGGGAAGAAGAATGCGCATGGGGAAATGATGTTCCTTGAGTGGCAGACCTTGGTGTAACGATGCCGTCTGCCGAGTCAACGGGCCGATTCAGAGAAAGTTGCAAGCCGTTGGATCTCTTTGAATGCCATCGGTTCGCCGAACGGGTGCATTTTTGCCCGACGGTCAACCAGGTGACTGTCGCGATTGCGGCTGACGTGGCCGTGAGAGAAGATCCACAGGTTCTTTTTGGTGCT
>JALYXN010000117.1 GCA_030947085.1 Pseudomonadota bacterium
CGGCATACGCCTGACGCACGGCGTGCGCCACGATACGGTCTCGCACCAGCCTCCCGTTAACGTAAAAATATTGCGAGTCCGCCTGAGAACGCGCTGCCGTGGGTAAACCGACCCAGCCCGATAGATGCAGTCCAGCCATGGCGTGTTCCACCCGCAGGCTTTGCGCCGGAAAATCCGGCCCGAGGACTTCGGCGACCCGCTGCAAGGCGGCGTGCTCGTCGCGCGCGGCCTTCCAAATGCGCACCGGTTTGCCGTTATGGCTAAGCCGGAACTCCACCGAGCTGCGCGCCAGCGCGAGCGACTTCAGCAGATCGTCAATGTGCGCAAACTCGGTGCGCTCGGCACGCATGAATTTCCGCCGCGCGGGCACGTTGTAAAACAAGTCGCGGATTTCGACGCTGGTACCTTGCGGGTGCTGCGCCGGACGCGCGTCCTGCAGCTTGCCGCCATCTACCTCGATGCGAAAGGCAGCCGCCTGGTCACGCATGCGCGAGGTCAACGCAAACCGCGAGACGGATGAGACCGACGCCAGCGCCTCACCACGAAATCCCATGCTGGCGACATGCTCCAGATCGTCGAAGCTGCCGATCTTGCTGGTCGCGTGCGATGCCACCGCCAGCGGCAGCTCTTCGACATGGATGCCACCGCCGTCGTCACGCACGCGGATAAGCCGCGCCCCACCGGCTTCGATATCCACCTCGATACGGGTGGCGCCGGCATCGAGGCTGTTTTCCACCAGCTCCTTGACCACTGAGGACGGGCGCTCGATCACCTCGCCAGCGGCGATCTGGTTGATCAGTTCAGGGGGCAGCAAACGGATGACAGTCATCGGCCAACTTTAACAGCGAAAGCCGATGACACATGTCGCGCAAGGCGATCCGGCGGAGCTTCAGCCGGCAGGAATGGTCAGCACCGCGCCAGCGCGAACGGTGTTGCTGTTCATCTGGTTGGCATTCTTCAGCGCGCCGACGCTGACGCCGTACTGACGCGCAATGCTGCTGAGGCTTTCGCCGCGGCCCACCTTGTGGCTATCGGCACGCGATCTTCGATTTCCGGTGGAAGCGAGCGTCGGGGCCGAAGCGGAATCAGACGCCAGCCGGACATCATTACGCCGTGCTGCTTGCGCAGCAAACCAGGTCCCTGGCGGCGGCGAGCTTTCGAAGTAATCCTTGAGCCCGCCCATCACCGCTTCGGCCAGCGCTTTCTGATGCGAGGGATCACGCAGCTTGCGCTCCTCCGCCGGATTGCTGATGAAGGCGGTCTCGACCAGGATCGACGGCACGTCGGGCGAGCGCAGCACCACGAAGTTGGCACGCTCGACGTGACCGCGATGGGTCGGACCCAATCCGGCCAGCGCCTTGAGCACGTTACCGGCGACCACATCACTAGCCTGTATCGCCCAGCCCTGCTGCATATCGAGCAGCACCTTGGCCAGGCTGTCGTCCTTGTCGTCCAGCGTGGTGCCGCCGATGAGGTCGGCGCGGTTCTCGCGATCGGCCAGCCAACGCGCAGCCTCGCTGGTCTTGCCACGCGGCGACAACACCCACACCGATGAGCCCTTGGCATCGTTGCTGGTGAACGAATCGGCGTGAATCGAGACGAAAAGATCCGCGTTGTTCTCCCGCGCGATCCGATAGCGTTGCTTGAGCGGGATAAAAAAATCACCGTCGCGGGTCAGCACGGCTTTCATGCCGGGCTGCTTGTTGATTTGCGCTGCCAAATCGCGCGCGACGGCCAGGGTAACGTTTTTCTCCAACGTGCCGGCCGGCCCGTGGGCGCCCTGATCCTTGCCGCCGTGTCCGGCATCGACCGCCACCACCACCTGACGCTGGCCACCCAGCATGGCGGCGGCGTGCTCTGCCGCAACCCGTCCGCTGTGGGTGGGATTGCTGTAACGCGGCGCATCCAGAGGCGGCAAAACCACCGGATCGGTCGGTTTCGCAGCGGAGGCAGCAACCGCGTCGCCCGCGGGATACAGGTCCAACACGAGACGGTAATGGTTGCCACCGTCCGGCTTGAGCAGGAAGCTTTTCAGACGACTGCTTGCGTCGACCTTTGCCGTCAGTTGCAGACTATCGCCGATGCGGGCATGACTCATGCCCTTGAAAAGCCCTTGCGCCGCGGGATCGGAGAACTCCTCGAGGGCGCGGCTGCCAGAGAGATCGACGACCACCTGATCTCCTTTCTGGCTGATCTTGTACTGCAGCGGCCCCTCGGCATCGAGCACCAACCGCGTGTAATCCGGACCCGCCCAAACGCGCGCGTCCTTCAAATCCGCCGCCCGTGCCACGCACAGCGGCGTCGCGAGCATAATCGCGGCGACAAAACATCCACACCAGTTGTTCAGGTAACCGCTCATAGGCCGCATTGAAGCGCAGCCGCCTGCCGAATGCAAGGTAATTTCCCTTCAATATCCATAACCTGCAGCCTGTTTGTCAGGCTGGATCAAGTTATCGGACGCAAGTCACGCATTACCAACAAGTCGTTCCCCAGACGCTCAGCCGGCAATTGCGTGGCGAAACCAGCACTTAGCCGTTACACCAGGCGCGACAGCAGGCGGTGTCCCCGATGGCTGAAAGCCTGGAAGGCGGCGACACGTCCGTCACCGTCATAGCGCAGGTGCAACGTCAGGTCGGCCGCAGGCAGCGCGTCAAGGCCGCGCTCAGGCCATTCCACCAGTACCAGCGCCGCTGGCTCGGACAGCGCGTCCAGTCCCAACCATTCCAGCTCCGCCGGATCGGCAATCCGGTACAGATCCAGGTGCCAGGCCGGGCGGATCCCGGCCGTATACCCTTCCATCAGACTGTAAGTCGGGCTCTTGACCCGCTCGCCGACCCCCAGCGAGGTCAGCAACGCTCGCGCAAAACTGGTCTTACCCGCACCGAGCGGGCCATGCAGGTACAGCACCAGCCCCTCATCCAGCACGCCTGCCACCTGCTTCCCAAGATCGGCGGTGGCTTCCTCGTCGGGCAGCGGTACCTCATGCGTCATGTCGACCGCGTCATTCATGTCCGGCTTCACTCGCAGCGAGGCCATTGACCAACAGACGCAACGGCGGCAGCAGGTCGCTGGCCAACAGTCCGCGCTCGCCCTGTTGTGCGGCGCGATCGCCCGCCCGCGCGTGCAAGCCGACACCCAGGCACGCCGCCTGCCAAGCATCGCAGCCCTGGGCCAGCAGCCCTGCAATGACGCCGGTGAGCAGATCGCCCATGCCGCCGGAGGCCATTCCCGGGTTGCCCCATGGACAGACAGCCACGCGTCCGTCCGGTGCAGCGATCAGGCTACCCGAACCTTTCAGTACGACGACCGCATGGAACTGCGCGGCCAATTGGCGCACAGCCGCGAAGCGATCCTGTTCTATCGCCGGGATCGACGTACCCAGCAAGCGCGACGCTTCACCCGGGTGCGGGGTCAGCACTGTCGGAGCTTCGAAGCGACGCGGTTCGCGCGCCAGCAGGTTCAGACCATCGGCATCGAGGACCATTGGCATGTTCGCATCCAGCGCCGTCAACCAGAGCGCATGACCCCAGGCCGCCATGCCCAGACCGGGCCCCACCGCCAGCACGCTGGCCCGCTCGATCATCGGCGCCAGTGTCTGCGGGCCATCGACGCCATGCGCCATCAGTTCCGGTCGCGTCGCATTCAACGCCAGGACGTTATCGCCGCGAGTGGCCACGCTGACCAGGCCCGCCCCGGTGCGCAACGCGGACTCGGCGGCCAGGCATGCCGCACCGGCCGTGCCGTGGTCGCCGCCAATCAGCAAGACGTGACCATTGCGACCTTTGTTGGCATAGCGGGGACGCGGCGGCAGCGCTTCGGCCACCAGCAGTCGGGCGTCGGACGGCGTCTCCAGGTAAACACTGTCAGGCACAGCCAGCGTACTCAATTCGAGCGAACCGACATGATCGGCAGCGCGCCCGGTGTGCAGTCCGCGTTTGGCGGCGATGAACGTCACGGTGACATCGGCTTCAATCGCCGCACCCGGACAGGCGCCGGTATCGGCGTTCAGGCCTGTGGGCACATCCAGTGCCAGCACCGGCCGACCGCTGGCGTGGATTTTCCGGATCAGCTGCTCGACCGCATCCTCAGGTGCACGATTCAAGCCGATACCGTAAAGCGCATCGACATGCAGCTCGGCCTCGGGGAGTTCGTCGTCCGCACGCCACAACTGCACGCGAGCGCCGCCGGTTTCCCAAGCGGCCCGCGCCAGCGCCGCATCGCCGTGGGAGCGCGCACTCAGCGCCACCACCGCGACCTGCAAGCCTGCCTCGCGCGCCAGCACCCCCAGCAAAAAGCCGTCGCCGCCATTGTTGCCGGGACCGCAGTGAATGCACACCGTGCGCACTTGCGGCCAGTGCCGGCGCAAACTGTTCAGCGCTGCCGTGGCAGCGCGGCGCATCAGGTCGTGCCCGGATAGGCCCAGCGCCACCAGCGCACCGTGTTCCATGGCACGCAATTGTTCGACGGTATGGAGTTCACTACTGCGGGGATGGATGGGCATGCCTGAATTATAGACGCGCCCCAGCTCTACAATAGGTGGATGCCTCGCAACGACGCCACCAACCTGCCCGAATACGCCGCCCTGGCCGCCGACATCAAGCGCTGGGCGATCGAGCTGGGCTTTGCCGAGGCCGGCATCAGTGGCACCGACCTGGGTGACGACGAACAGCATCTCGAGCGCTGGCTCGAACACGGCCACCACGGCGAGATGGCTTACATGGCGCGCCATGGCACCAAGCGCACGCGGCCGACCGAGCTGCAGCCGGGGACGCAACGGGTGATCTCGGTGCGCATGGATTACATCCCCCCGGGCACCGCCAATGCGTGGGGCGTGCTGGAAGACGCCGACGCCGGTTACGTATCGCGTTACGCGCTGGGCCGCGACTACCACAAACTGATGCGCAGCCGCTTGCAGAAACTGGCCGAACGCATCCATGCGGTCGTCGGCGACTTCGGCTACCGCGCCTATGTCGACTCTGCACCGGTGCTGGAGAAAGCGTTGGCGCGCAATGCCGGATTGGGCTGGATCGGCAAGCACACCGTGCTGATCAACCGCAGCGCGGGTTCCTATTTCTTCCTCGGCGAGCTGTATACCGACCTGCCGCTGCCGGTCGACGCGCCGGCCAGCGCCCATTGCGGCAGCTGCAATCGCTGCATCGACATCTGTCCCACGCAGGCGATCATCGGCCCTTATCAGCTGGATGCGAAGCGCTGCATCTCCTATCTCACGATCGAATTGAAAGGCAGCATTCCCGAGGAATTTCGCGTACCGATGGGCAATCGGATCTTCGGCTGCGATGACTGCCAGCTGATCTGTCCGTGGAACAAGTTCGCCCAGGCGACCACCGAACCCGATTTCACCCCGCGCCACCAGCTTGACGGCGCGAAGCTGACCGAGCTGTTCGCGTGGAGCGAAGAGACCTTCCTCGAACGCACCCAGGGCATGGCGATACGTCGCACCGGCCACGAAGGCTGGTTGCGCAACATCGCCGTGGCGCTGGGCAATGCGCCAGCTTCAGAGGAGACATGTGCCGCACTGGCGACCCGTGCCGATCATCCGTCGCCGGTGGTGCGCGAGCATGTGGCCTGGGCCCAGACGCAGCAACGGCGACAAGCCGCGGCGCTGTGATTCAGGCCGCGGCCATCTGTTTGGGGATCGAGCGGTTGGTGTGCGAGATGCCGTTGTTGGCGTCGGCATAGATCAACGTCGGCTGAAACTT
>JALYXN010000119.1 GCA_030947085.1 Pseudomonadota bacterium
AACGATCATGGATGGCAGTATGGCCAATCCATGGCGGGTTTGCCGGCCGTTTCGCGTACTTCTGTTATCCTTAGCGGTCGTGCCGGCATCTGGTCGGCGGACTTTGAACCTATTCGTGAGACTCATATGCAGATTGCACAGAAATCCGTTGCCGCCTTTCATTACACCCTGACTGACGATGAGGGCAAGGTCATCGATAGCTCGGAAGGTCGTGATCCGTTGACCTACATCCACGGCACTGGCCAGATCGTGCCGGGCCTTGAAAAGCAGATGGAAGGCCGCGCCGTGGGCGACAAGTTCACCGCCGACGTGGCCCCCGAAGAAGGCTATGGCGAGCACCAGGCCGAACTGATGCAGGAAGTGCCGCGCGAGGCGTTTCAGGGCGTTGAAGATATCCAGCCCGGTATGCAGTTCCAGGGTCGTGGTCCGCAAGGCGAGATCAATGTCACCGTGACCAAGGTCAAGGATGGCAAGGTGTTCATCGACGGAAACCATCCGCTGGCGGGCAAAGCACTGCATTTCGCGGTGGAAGTGAGTGACGTGCGCGAAGCGACTGCCGAAGAACTCGAGCACGGCCACGTGCACGGCGCCGGCGGTCACCAGGACTGAGCTGGTTGATGCGAGAATGCGCTGACTGACGTCAGCGCATCTCAGACAGCGATGATGAAGGAACACTTGCGTGCTGCCATTGCGGCATATATCGCCGTCGGCCCGGTCGCGGCGCATGTTCCATTCCGCCCAGGGGCAGGCATGCACTCGGCGTGTTCGACCTGGCGGCTGAGCCGGTGCCGGTAGGTGTCGCTACCCGGGAACGACCCATGTGGAACCCATCATTGGGCCCCTGATGCGTCGAAGTTTGACCTAGGCCCTATGCGTAAAGAGTGGAGTGTGCACACGCTTGTCGGCGGTAACGGGGTATTAGTCACGAGCAACACGTGAAAGCCGGCGAGCAGAGCTATAAGAAATAGCCGCCGGTGCCCCGTACGGAGCAATTCGACCGTTCGTACGGGGCAGTTTTTTGGAGTTGATCAGAGAATTTGGGTTGTAAGAGCGAACTACCCCGGGCGAAGTCCCGAACTCCCGGGGCGGCTAGGGGAAATTCCTCGTATATGCACTCGGCGCGGCATAAACGACAGGTGAGCGGTTTTTGTGATCTTGAAAGAGACCCACGCCTATGCGGGTTTTTCCGGCAGCATCGGCCAGTTCAAGGTCTTGACCAAGCAACCGTCGGAGACTCCTTAGACGGATCTCCAAGAAGCGAGCCAGCATGGAATTTTTTCCGTCTCATGCAGCACCTTCAAGACTGACCCACGCCATCTTCGTGAGCCTGTTCAGTACCAGTCGAGCAACGAGATACCCACGCCGGCGTAGGTGGCATTGTGGTTATAGTCGATCAAGCTTTCGCCATAGCCCTTGAATACTTCGGCGTAGCCACGCAAATTGCCCGCGAGCGGAAAGCTCCAGCTGAACTTCGCCGCGCCGTGCTGGCGACTGCCGCCGCGGAACGAGTCACGCAGTAGCAAGCCGAACTCCTGGCCGTGCCATTCATGCACAATCTGGATTTCACCGCGGCCCATGTAATTGCTGATGTCGGGGTTGTCGTCCTTGGCGTGCGCCTCTGGAATGCGCCACCACGGGCGCACCATCACGGTCCATCCGTCCCGCTCGAAGCCGACATTGGCGATGACCCGGTTCCAGCCGCGCGAGCGCGGATTGGCCAAACCGTTCGATTGATGGTTGACGCCGATGCCAAGCATCCGGCCAGTCCAGCCGAACAACTGGTAATTCGTACTGAAGACCAGCATCGCCTCCGGCTCGTAATTGGTCTCGCGAAACGGACGCGACTCTTTCGAGTTGTAGATTTGCCAGCGAGAGGACTGGGTGTAACCGACCCACAGATCGCCGGTGTCGCCGAACACGCCCTGCCAGACCTTGGTTTTCAGGCTGAGCTGGAACTTTGCTTCTGTGTTATCGAATCTTTCGCCGTGCGTCACCGTGTTGTCGGGGTTCGGACTTTGCGGCTGGTTGTTCTGGTTGCTGGTGGCGAAGATAGGCAACACGTAAACCGGTCGATAGCTGCGAATGTTGAAGGTCCCCAGCTTGCTCTCCGGCGAAAGCTCCCAGCGGCTGTCGAGTAGCGATAGCGGTTGAGCTACTTCGGCATTGGGTTCGACGTCGGCCGTCGTGGATCGCCTTCGATCGTTGCTGAAAACGGATGGAATGCTGGTCTCACTGTCCACGCGCTTTTGCGCCGTCGGCAAGTTGACCCGACCGGTGGCGTGGTCGTAACAGGCCAGTCGCTGCGCATCGGTTTCGATTCCCGTGCAGGCGCGTATGTCGGTGGGGTCGGGATTCTGGGCGTGAGCCGTGCCGACAGCGAAGCCGCCTGACAAGGCCACTAGAACGGCTGCACTCAATCGCTTCATGTAGAGGTGGTCCTGAATTGCGGATCGGTAAGTCTAATGGCGTGGCTTGCGGTAAACGACAGCAAAAAACGCCGGCCGGATCAGCGGCCGGCGTCGATTCGGATCAGAACTACTTTTGAGACAACCAGTTCCGGTATTCGCTCTGGCTGATCCGGTGGTCACGATGGCGATCAGCGTGGATGAAATCATTGGCGAGCAGGGGATAGGCTGCAGCCTGATCCTCGCTGATGGATGTTCCACCGCCGGACAACTGCGCAAAGCTCGGCGTCGGACCATTCGGTGGCGCTGGCGGCATGGTCGATTTCAACGTGAGTTGGCCCGCTGGCGTTTCCATACTCGTGGAGCCGATTTGCTGTGGCATGCTCGAAGACGGCGGCAGCGCTGAAGAGGCTGGCATGGGACCAGAAGGCGGCATCGGCTGCGCCATGTCGGTGGTCGGAGGCGGCGGCACATCCTGCGCAAAGGCGACTGCAGTGGACAGCAACGCGCTGCCGGTCACAGCGATGAAGGAGAGTTTGCGAAATTTCATGGTCGATACTCCCTGCCAGAATGCTCGATGAATGCCTTGTGCAAGGTACGCCGACCGCGGGGGCATGGTTAGCCAATCAAACCAAGTGTCGCGACTGCGCGACTACGCATCGGTGCGGTTCGTTATCATCATCGTGAAACCGTGAAGGGACTGTGCTGTCGATGCCATCACCAAGTCATTCCCGCGTATTGAACCTGTTGCAGGCCAGGCGACTTCAACTGGCGGCGATGGGTCTGCTGCGGCCACCGGCAAGGCGCGCAAAGTTCGAAGACGTCGTCGCGGCAATCGAGCGGATGCGTCTGCTACAGATCGATACCATTCACGTGGTCGCCCGCAGTCCTTACCTGGTACTCCATTCTCGCCTCGGTACCTACCCGACGGCATGGCTGGATCAAGCATTGGCCGATGGGCGGTTGGTCGAGTGCTGGGCCCATGAAGCGTGCTTTGTCAGCGCTGCCGATATCGTCTGGCATCGCGCAGGCACCGGTTTGCGCGCACATCATTGGGCCCAGCGGCATGCCGAGAGGATGCATCGGGAGCAACGCCCCCACATGGATGCGCTGCTCGACGTCGTGCGCCATTCGGGCCCCGTGCGGGCGGCCGACTTTGAGCGCAAGCCTGACGTGGCGGCATCGGGATGGTGGGAATGGAAACCTGAAAAGCGATGGCTTGAAGCGTGGTTTGCCCTGGGTGAATTAATGGTGGCCAGACGTGAGAATTTTCAGCGCGTCTATGACGTGTCCGAGCGTGTGCTGGATCGCCTCGATCCGCCGTTCGATACCTCTGCCGAGTCACCGTTGCCGGCGCAGGTGAGACAGCACGCGATCGCCGACAGCGTGCGTGCGCTGGGGGTCACGTCGGCGGTGTGGATTGCCGACTATTTTCGGCTACGGCCGAAGGTCACCGACCACGAACTGGCGCCGCTGGTGAGTAGCGGTGAGTTGCTGGCGGTCGGGGTGAAGGGATGGACGACGCCAGGCTACGTGCACAGGGATCACGCTGACCTGCTCGAATCAGCGCTCGCCGGACGCTTGCGCGCCACGCACACCGCGTTGCTGTCGCCGTTTGATCCGCTGGTCTGGGATCGCGCCCGCGCAAGGGCCATGTTCGATTTCGAATACACCCTTGAGTGCTATACCCCAGCACCCAAGAGGCGTTACGGCTATTTCGTGTTGCCGATTCTGCATCGCGGGCGGCTGATCGGTCGACTGGATGCCAAGGCTCACCGCAGCGAAGGCGTGTTCGAAATCAAGGCGATATTTCTGGAGCCGGATGTGGCGATCGACGACGGGCTGACCAAGGCACTGGCAAAAACAATTATCGCCACCGCCCGCTGGCACGGGACGCCCGAAGTCAAGGTGACGCGAGCTCAGCCTGTTGCGCTGACGGCGCTGCTGCGCACCGCCCTTAGCCAAGCGTCCTAGGAGTCTGTCGGACTTTGGTTGGCCGGTCTGCGAATCCGCCTGTGGTCCATATCCCGCCGATTCTTGGTCCATAGAACCACTATGGACCGGCGAACCGTCAGGAAT
>JALYXN010000127.1 GCA_030947085.1 Pseudomonadota bacterium
CGTCGCGCACGGCATCGACCGGGCCGACGTAGTAGATGAAGCGGCCGTTAAAGTCGACCGGCAGTTTCTCGCCCTTGTCGAGCATCTCGACCATGCGCTTGTGCGCGGCGTCACGGCCGGTGAGCAGCTTGCCGTTGAGCAGCAGCACTTCGCCGGGTTTGAAACGGGCCACGTCTTCCTTAGTGATGGTGTCCAGATCGACCCGACGCGCGTTGGTCGGGTTGTACGTGAGCTTGGGCCAGTCGTCCAGCGAGGGTGGATCTAGTGCCACCGGGCCGGAACCGTCCAGCACGAAATGCGCGTGGCGGGTGGCGGCGCAATTAGGGATCAGCGCCACCGGCAGGTTGGCCGCGTGGGTCGGGTAATCCTTGACCTTGATGTCAAGCACGGTGGTCAGGCCACCCAGGCCCTGGGCGCCGATGCCCAGCGCGTTGACCTTGTAGTACAGCTCGATGCGCAGCTCTTCGGCGCCGCTGGCCGGGCCGCGGGCGATCAGCTCCTGGATGTCGATCGGATCCATCAGCGACTCTTTCGCCATCAGCATGGCTTTTTCGGCGGTGCCACCGATGCCGATGCCGAGCATGCCCGGCGGGCACCAGCCGGCGCCCATCGTCGGCACCGTTTTCAGCACCCAGTCGACGATCGAGTCGGACGGATTGAGCATGGCGAACTTGCTCTTCGCCTCGGAGCCGCCACCCTTGGCCGCCACGATCACGTCCAGTTTGTCGCCCGGCACGATCGACACATTGATGACCGCCGGGGTGTTGTCATTTGTATTGATGCGCTTGCCGGCCGGGTCGGCCAGGATGCTGGCGCGCAGCTTGTTGTCCGGGTCGTTGTACGCGCGGCGCACGCCCTCGTTGATCATCTCGTCCAGCGACATGGTGGCGTCCCACTGCACGTTCATGCCGACCTTCAGGAACACGGTGACAATGCCGGTGTCCTGGCACAACGGCCGATGGCCTTCGGCGGCCATGCGCGAATTGATCAGAATCTGCGCCATCGCGTCTTTCGCGGCCGGGCTTTCCTCGCGCTCGTAGGCAGCAGCGAGGCCTTTGATGTAGTCGACCGGGTGGTAATAGCTGATGTATTGCAGCGCGTCGGCTACGGACTGGATCAGGTCGTCTTGCTTGATGAGGGTCATGGCACCGGCTTCGACTGCGGAAAAGTGACGCGTCGCCAACCGCGGCGGGGCGACGCACAAGTCTTTCATTGTGCCGCAAATGGTCGGCGGACCCGAAGTCGGCCGGGGCAATCGGTCGAAAGATCGAAGGAAGACGCCCGCAGGTACTTCCCAGAAAAAATCTGCAGGAATAAGCTCACCGAACCAGCGCGGGTGGTCTTCAGGGGCGCGTCTGGGTGTTGTGGTTCGAATTGAAACAATGCTCACGGCTTCGCACGGGTATGACGCGTCATGCAAGGACGCGGGTGCCCGCAGCGTCGATCGCTTCCACCCTCGGAGAACAAAACATGATCAAGACCTTGCGTCGCAAGCTGCTCGCCACTTCCGTGGCGCTGCTGTTTGGTGGTTTCGCCACGAGCAGTTTCGCTGCTGGCGACTCGACTCCCGCCGATCTCGGTGCCAGCAACCCAAGCCAGGCCGTGAACGTCACGCTGGTACTCGGGCTGCACAACCAGGATGCGCTGGAAAGTTACATTTACGGCACCGTTACCCGCGGCAGCCCCTCGTTCCACCGCTTCCTCAGCACGGCGCAGTTCGCGGATCGTTACGGTGCCACGGCCGGCGAAATATCGAAGGTCCAGGCATTCCTGAAGCAGCAAGGGCTCACCCAGGCCGAGCTACTGCCGAACCATCTGGCGATCAAGGTCGCGGGCACGATTGGACAATTCAACTCGGCCTTTCATACTTCCATCCACGATTACCGGGCTAGCGATGGCTCGATTTTCCATCGCCCGAACGCAACCCCCAGGCTGCCCGCCACACTTTCCGGCACGCTGGTGGTGGCGTCGGGCCTGAGCAGCCAGGCACGTTATCGCTCGCATCGCGTCAGCGCGCTGTTTCCACCTCGTTCGGGCACGGCAAACTCGCTGGCAAAGGGC
This sequence comes from Pseudomonadota bacterium, assembly GCA_030947085.1. Lineage (GTDB taxonomy): Bacteria > Pseudomonadota > Gammaproteobacteria > Xanthomonadales > Rhodanobacteraceae > Rhodanobacter. The sequence continues at coordinate 2,062 of JALYXN010000127.1, forward strand.
ACGGCTCCGGCAGCCACCCCCGCCTGCTCCGGCAATCCCACCGCCACCTGCGTGCCCGGCGAGTACACCGTTGGCGATGTCGCCAATCGCTACAACATCAATCCGTTGTACCGGGTTGGCGTCAACGGCAAGGGCTCGACGATCGGCATCGCCACCCTGGCCAATTTCCTGCCGGACGATGCGTATGCCTACTGGAGCGCGATCGGATTGCCGGTGAAGCCCAAACGCATCACGCAGGTGCATGTCGATGGCGGTGGACCACTCAGCGGGCGGGCCGGTTCGGGCGAGACTTCGCTCGATGTCGAGCAGTCCGGCGGCCTGGCACCGTGGGCAGACATCGTCGTCTACGACGCGCCCAACACCGACGCCGGCTTTTTTGATGTGTTCAACCAGGCCGTGTCGGACAACAAGGTCGACAGCCTGTCGGTAAGCTGGGGTTCGCCGGAAGTCTATTACCAGCCCGCGCTCAACGGCGGCGTCGACTACACCGACGAACTGCGCGCCTTCCACCAGGTATTCCTGGAAGCCGCGGTGCAGGGCATCTCGATGTTCGCTGCCTCGGGTGACTCCGGCGCCTACGACACCGTGCGCGGACTGGGTGGTTTGCCGAGTGACCCGGTGCCGCCGCCACTGACCGTCGACGCCCCGGGCTCCGATCCGTTCATCACCGACGCGGGCGGCACCACCGTGCCGTTCTCCTATAGTTTCAGTGGTGGACCGACGGCGTCGCTGACCAAGGAAAGTGTCTGGGGCTGGGATTACATCGCCCAGTACTTCCAGAAAAATTTCGGTGTGGACCTCACCGATGCGGTGTTCTCGGTCGGAGGCGGTGGTGGCGTCAGCGTGGTCTGGCAGGTGCCGTTGTACCAGCGGTTCACCTCCGGCATTCGCAGGACCGAGAAGAACCAGACCCTGTTTCTGCCGCAGTACGGTATCAATTACACGCTGCCGAGCAATTATCCGGGCCGAAACGCGCCGGACATTTCGCTGAACGCGGATCCGGAGACGGGCTACAGTTTCGTCTCGTCACTGGATGGTGAAGGCCTGCTGACGTTCCAGGGTGGCACCAGTTTCGTGGCGCCACAGCTCAACGGCATCAGTGCTCTGCTGCGGCAGTCCACGCGCGGTCGAATCGGCCTGTGGAACCCGCAGGTCTACGCGCTGCAAAACATCTTCGGCTATGGCGTCTTCTCGCCCTTCAATGATATTCGTGCGGGCGACAACTGGTTTTATTACGGAAAACG
>JALYXN010000141.1 GCA_030947085.1 Pseudomonadota bacterium
GCAAGGAGTTGCTGCAACGCTTCCGCGTAACCGATCATGCGTTGTCCACCCGTCGATGCCGTGGGGACAAGTCCTCGAGCAAACGCGCGATTCGCCCGCCCGGCCGCGGCTTCGCATCAAACGTTGCGCGGACGATGACGCTCATGGGTTGCTTGTTATCTCGTGACAGCGGCTTCGGCGGAAAAATTTTCAAGGCAATTTGACCATTCGGGGACGCGCAAATATGTCTATCGTATGCATGCACCGCGATGAAGCGCGTGAAATCAGCGGCATGGCATGCATACCCATCGCGTACGTTCCCAGCGCCGAAAAAGTCAATGCCGAGCATCCGCTGGTGTTGACCGCGGGATGCTTTCTCAGCCGCTACAATGTCAATGCGCAGACTTGGCGCACCGCCAATCTGATGCAAAGAACAACCGGATTTGCTCGACCCGGCCAGACCGGCCGACACCGTGAGGCAAGCTTGAAGACATCATGACCGAGGGTGGATTTGTCGCGCGGCACATCGATCGCTGGCGTCACGGCAGAACTGTCAGTGTCGAGGACCGTGTCGCGGAGGAAGTGCCCGTGGCAATGGTCTACAACGGGGCGAGTTTTGCCGTGATGATGGCAACGCCTTGCAACCTGGAGGATTTCGCTTGGGGCTTTTCGCTCAGCGAAGGCCTGATCGGTCAATCCGAGGACTTGCTCAGCATCGAGATCCACTCACTGCTCGAAGGCATCGAAATTCGGATGAAGGTCGCGAACCACGCGCACGGCGCGCATCTGGATCAACAGCCCGGGCGAATCCTGCCGGGCCGCAGCGGCTGCGGCATCTGCGGTACCCGCCAACTCGAGCAGGCGATACGGCAGCCTCCAGCAGTCGGCGCCGGTGCGCAGATCACGCACGCGGCGATCGAGAGTGCGCTGGTTGACCTTCATGAGCGGCAGCCGATGAATGCGGCCACCGGCGCGGTGCATGCGGCTGCTTGGGCAGACGCCGATGGACAGATCCTGCTCGTGCGCGAGGATGTCGGCCGGCACAACGCACTGGACAAGTTGATTGGCGCCATGCGCCGCGCGGATGCCGACGTCGGCAACGGCTTTGCGCTGGTGACCAGTCGTGCCAGTTATGAAATGGTGACCAAGGCCACCAGCGCCGGCATCTCCGTGCTGGTGGCTATCTCGGCGCCGACCGCGCTGGCGATCGAACTGGCGCGCGGTGCCGGGCTCACCCTCATCGGTTTCGCTCGTCCGGGCACGCACAACATCTACACCCACCCGCACCGCCTGCTTCCCGAACCGCAGCAGGAGCAGCCATGAACATCGAACGACTTGTCACTATGGCTAACGACATCGCCACCTATTTCGCGATCGAACCGAATCGCGCCGTCGCCGTGGAAGGCATTCGCGATCACCTGACCCGTTTCTGGGACCCGGTGATGCGTCGTGAGCTGAAAATGCACGTCGTGGACGGTGGCGCCGGGTTGCTGCCACTGGCACAGGAAGCGGTGCAGGCGTTGAGCATGCCCGCAGCCGCCAGGCACTGATGCCATTGAGCATGGATACGACGTCCGGCGGAAGACGCGATTATGCGTTCAACGCAGGGGCTGCGTCGCCTTTCTGCCGGTGCACTCGATATCGTGCCCGTCTTCGCCGATCGCTTTGGAAAAACTGGAACCCTGTCGATTGATCACCGCGCCTTCCAGACACTGCTGATTCGCCGCCAGCAGATAACTGGCGGCGACCTTGAGCGCTTTCTGCCGCAGCTTTTCCTTGCGCGCCGCCTCCGCCATCCGGTCTTGCCGCGCCTGATCGTTGATCTGCTGGTAATTGTTGAAACGTTGCTCGCGTTGACGACTCAGGCTTTCCACCAGATCGGCATGCTTTTGACGCGCCTGCCGATCGGCCAACCGCGCATTCTGCTCGGCAAGACGTGCGGACTCGCGGGTGATCTCGTCAGCCTGATGTTGGGCGCGATGTTCCGCATACCCGTTCCAGCCGGTGCCGAGCATCACCAGTGCCAACGCACCCCCGCCGATCTTCCAGGACCACGGAATGGTCATTACATATGCTCCAGTGGCACGTTATTCGAGCAGGTCGTCAGATCGCAGGAGACCGCAGCCCGTCAAGCGAATCCACCGTAGCAAGGCTTCTGATTTGAATCAGCGGCCGAAAATGATTTCCTTTCCCTCGTGGTCACGATCCCAGCCACGCAATTGATCGCGAATATGGGCGATGCCCTGGCGACCGAGTGCGTTGCGTTCTTCGTCCAGCACGAGGCCATCCAGCAGTTCTGCCAGCCGCTGCGCCGTGGGCAGCATCGCATCCCATCCATCCAGTGCGGGTAGCGGCCCTGGCAGCGTCATGAAAAAGCTCACCCCGGGCGTACGCAATGCCTCAAGTCGACCCAGGTCGAAGTTGCCTGGCTTGAGCATGTTGGCCACGCTGAAGAGAGGTCCAAGCTCGCGTTTTCCATCCACCAATCGGTGGTAAATACCCATGTCGCCGAATTCGAGCCCGGCTTTTTCCGCGGCCACGACGAGATCCGAACCATTGAAACGCTCGCCTTCGCGCGCCACCACAAACAGCGTGACGATCCGCTCGACGGGCAACTTGGCGGGTCGCCGACCGAGATCGGAGCGCGGCGGCATCGCTTGCGCCTTGCTTTTGTCCGCGGGCACTTCGGTACGAAGTGGCGGCTCCGGCTCGGAAAAGGCTT
>JALYXN010000148.1 GCA_030947085.1 Pseudomonadota bacterium
ACCAAACGTTTAGAGAAAAATGTACGAACGACTTCAGCCGCGATGCTGTTGCTCATGTGCTACAAAGCAAAGAGCATCGCGGCTGAAGCCGCTCCCACATGGATCGTCGGTGGCTTACTTGCCCAGCTTGGTCATCTCGGGGCTAAAGCTCAGGTGTCGCCGGCTTCCGCTTGATGTTCCTGCGATAACTGGTAGTGCGTGAGTGCATGCAAAAGCACTTGTGGGAGCGGATTCAGCCGCGATGCTCTGGCTCTGAACGATCGTCAAAACCTGAAGAGCATCGCGGCTGGAGCGGCTCCCAGATGGATCGTCGGTGGCTTACTCGCCCAGCTTGGTCATCTCGGGGCTTGAGGTCAGGTCGCGCTTGGTGCGCTGTTTGTTCAGCGGTTCGCCGGTGACTTGAAACCAGATGTTCTCGGCAATATTGGTGGCGTGGTCGCCGACCCGCTCGATGTTCTTGGCCATGAACAGCAGATGCGTGCACGGCGTGATATTGCGCGGATCTTCCATCATGTATGTCAGCAGCTGGCGGAAATAGCCGGTATAGGCCTCGTCCAGCACCACGTCGTTTTTCCACACTTTATAGGCGCGTTCGGCATCGCCGTCGCGATAGGCGAGCAAGACATCGCGAACGCCGGTCGCGGCCAGTTCGGCGAGGATGCCCAGACCAGAGGCGGGTCCGACCGGCGCCACCATCGAAAGGGGAATCGATCGCTTGGCGACATTGGCAGCATAGTCGCCGATGCGCTCGATATCGGCGGCGATACGCAAGGCGGCGAAGACGTTGCGAAGGTCACCCGCCATCGGTGCGCGCAACGCCAGCAGCCGGACCACGTCGTGGCTGATCTCCTGCTCCAGTTGATCGATGGCGTCGTCATTGCCGACCACCCGCAGCGCGGCACGTTCGTCGCGTCGCTCGAGCACGTCGATGGCCGCTTCGAGCTGGGTCACCGCCAGCTCGCCCATGCGCACGATTTCGCCGGTAAGCCGGGTCAGCTCGTCGTCGTAGCTCTTGATGATGTGGTCTTTGCTGCTGCCGCTCATGGTGATGTCCTATGTGATCAGCCGAAGCGGCCGGTGATGTAGTCCTCGGTCTGTTTCTTGCCCGGCTTGGTGAATATCTTTTCGGTCTGGTCGAATTCGATCAACTCGCCCAGGTACATGAAGGCGGTGAGATCCGAACAACGTGCGGCCTGCTGCATGTTGTGAGTAACGATGACGATGGTGAATTCGCTTTTCAACTCCGCCACCAGTTGCTCGATGCGACCGGTGGCGATCGGATCAAGCGCGGAAGTGGGCTCGTCCAGCAACAGCACTTCGGGTTTCAGGGCGATCGCGCGGGCAATGCACAAGCGCTGCTGCTGGCCGCCGGAAAGCCCCAGCGCGTTCTGCTTCAGCTTGTCCTTGGCCTCGTCCCACAGCGCCGCACTGCGCAGCGCCTGTTCCACGCGGGCTTCCATGTCCGACTTCGACAGCTTCTCGTGATGGCGGATGCCGTAGGCCACATTCTCGAAAATCGTCATCGGAAACGGCACCGGCTTCTGGAACACCATGCCGACCTTGCTGCGCAGCCGGTTCAGCGAATACCCGGGGTCGAGCACATTCTCGCCATCGAGCCGGATCTCACCCTTGGCCTCGAGCTTCGGATAGATAGCGTAGATTCGATTGAAAATGCGCAGCAAGGTGGATTTGCCGCAGCCGGAGGGCCCGATGATGGCGGTGACCTGCTTCTCCGGGATATCCATGTTGATGCCTTTCAGCGCCTGGAACCCGTCGTAGTAGAAGTGCAGGTCGCGCACGGTGATCTTGGGGGTGAGAGCCGACATGGCCGACACCTCAGCCGGACTCGTCGCGGCGGCGGACTCAGTCATGGGACACCTTGTTGCGGGTAAGGATCAGGCGGGAGAAAAGGCTCAGAAGCAGCACGAACATGGTGATCACGAAGGCGCCGGCCCAGGCCATCGCGTGCATCGCCTCGCCCGGATCGTTGGCGTACTGGTAAATGATCTGCGGCAGGCTGGCCATCTTTCTGATCGGGTCGAACACCATATAGTTGTTGCCGAAGGCGGTGAACAGCAGCGGCGCGGTTTCACCGCTGATGCGTGCCAGCGCCAGCAGTACGCCGGTGATGATGCCCGAGCGGGCGGCGCGGATCAGCACCTGCAGGGTCAACTTCCACTGCGGCACACCCAGCGACAGCGCCGCTTCGCGCAGCGTGGAGGGCACCAGCCGCAACATCTCGTCGGTGGTGCGCACGATGACCGGCAGGGCGATCAACGCCAGCGCGACACCGCCGGCAAAGCCGGAGAACGAAGTCGAGCCATGGGTCAGGGCCGTGCTGGGCAGTACCAGGATGGTGTAAACGAACAGGCCCATGACGATCGACGGCGCTGACAGCAGGATGTCGTTGAGAAAACGGATGGTCTCGCCGAGTTTGGTGCGATTGGCGTATTCGGCCAGCCAGGTGCCCGCCAGCACGCCGATCGGCGTGGCGATGGCGATACCGATGAAGTTGATGATCAGGCTTCCGACCATCGCGTTGGCCAGTCCGCCCTCGGCACCGTAAGCGGTGATCTTGGTGAACAGCTTCAGGTCGAGCGCGCTGATGCCCTGGCGCAGGGTTTCCCACAAAATCCAGGCGAGGAAGGTCAGGCCGATCAGCGTGGCGATCGCGCTCAACGCCATCGCCATGAAATTGGCAACGCGACGGCGCACGTAAAGGGCGTTCATCAGCGACCTTCCTTATGGGCGAGTCGGCGCAGCATCAAGCGGGCAATCAGCAGCACGATGAAGGTGACCACGAACAGCAGGAACGCCAGCGCCATCAGCGAGGATTTCTGCAAACCGCTGGCTTCACTGAACTGATTGGCGATGGTGGACGCAATCGAGGTGCCAGGATCAAGCAGCGATGCGGAGAAATGCATCGAATTGCCCAGCACGAACGTGACCGCCATGGTTTCACCAAGCGCGCGGCCAAGGCCGAGAAAGATCCCGCCAATCACCGCCGAGCGCGTATACGGCAGCACAATGTCCCAAGACACTTCCCAGGTGCTCGAACCGAGCGCATACGCCGACTCCTTCAGTCGCGTCGGCACGGTAAGGAAGACTTCGCGCATCACGGAGGCGATGAACGGAATGATCATGATGGCCAACACGATGCCTGCGACCAAGATGCTGGCGCCGAACGGATAACTGCTGCCGAACATCTTGCCGATGAACGGCACGTGCTGCGCTACCCATGACAGCTTGCCGTCAGCGGGTTGGTTGCCCAAATAACCGGTTAGCCAGGGTTTCAGGTGTTCGGAGAAGAACGGGGCGAAAATGAAGAGTCCCCACATGCCGTAAATGATCGACGGGATGCCGGCCAGCAGTTCGATCGCCGAGGCAACCGGGCTGCGCAGCCAGGCGGGCGCTACTTCGGAAAGATAGAGCGAGATGCCAAAACTGATCGGAACGGCGATCAGCAGCGCAATGAGCGAAGTGACGATGGTGCCGTAGACCGGGACCAGCGCACCATAGACGTCGTTGCCGGGGTCCCACTTGGTGCTGACCAGGAAGTGCCAGCCGAAGGTGTAAAATGCCTCACGGCCGCCCCATAGAGTGGCACCAGCGGCTCCGAGAAGGGATGCGAGCACGATCAGCGCACAACCTTTCAGCAACCAGCGAAAGAACTTCTCGTGGCGCGCGTCACGACGGCTGCGCTGTTCCAGAATTTCAGTGGACGTCGCTGCGGTCATGGGTTCTCGTATTCCGGCGGCTTGCAAACGAATGTAGGAGCGGCTTCAGCCGCGATGCTCTTTGTCGTAAAGACCTCAGAGCATCGCGACTGAAGTCGCTCCTACTTCAGGCGGAGATCAATGCTTGAAATCGGAAGCCCAGTAAGCCTCGATCTTGCTGACCAGTGCGGTTGGAAGCGGCACGTAATCAAGCGCGGCAGCGTCTTTCTGCCCATTCTCGAGCGACCACTTGAAGAAGTCGAAGGCTACCTTGGTGTTGCCCGGATTCCTCGGCTTCTTGTACATGATAATCCAGGTGGTGGCGGTGATCGGCCACGCCTGAGCGCCCGGTGCGTTGGTCATGATCAGGTTGAAGTCCTTGGCGCTGGCCCAATCGGCCGTCGCGGCGGCGGCGGCAAACGTGTCGGCGCTGGGGGCCACCACATGGCCGGTGGCGTTCTTCATGTCGACCCAGCTGATCTTGTTCTTTACGGCGTACGCATACTCGACGTAGCCGATCGAACCCTTGATCTGCTTCACGTACTGCGACACGCCTTCGTTGCCCTTGCCGCCCACGCCGGTCGGCCAATCGACAGCCGTACCGAACTTCACCTGGCTGGCCCAGGTCGGGTTGACCTTGGACAGGTAGTTGGTGAAGTTGAACGAGGTGCCCGAACCGTCGGAGCGATGCACCACGGTGATCTTGCCGGCCGGCAGATTCAGGCCGGCGTTCAGCGCGGCGATCTTCGGATCGTTCCAGTTGTTGATCTTGCCCAGGAAGATGTCAGCCAGGGTGGTGCCGTCGAGCTTGATCTGACCGGCCTGCACGCCAGCGATGTTGACCACCGGCACAATGCCGCCGACCACGATCGGGAACTGGCCCAGACCGAACTTCTGCAGGTCGGCCGCACTCAAGGGTGCATCGGAAGCGCCGAAGTCGATGGTGCCTTCCTTGATCTGCGCAATGCCCGCGCCGGAACCGACCGACTGGTAATTGAGGTGATTGCCGGTCTTCTCGGCATAGGCAGCCGACCACTTGGACATGACCGGGTAGACGAAGCTCGAGCCAGCGCCGGTGATGTCAGTGGCCTGGGCGGATGCGCCGAAGGTCGACGCGACGGCCATGGCCGCGACGGCTGCGATTCGAAATGAGGATTTGCGAGAGGTCAACACGGTAGCTCCTTTGAGGAAGTCGGATGAGACGGCTCCATTGCATGCGTTTCGTGTTGCCATTGAATGAAATGAATGTTGCAGTCCGATGACAGTCCGCACGGTATTGTCATCGAGGCCGACGCCTGCGCGTTGGAAGTTCCTTGCTCAAGCCGCGTCCAGCCCCGCCCTAGCCTGCTGTTCGAACAATTCCAGCCGGCGCCAGCGATTGACCACATGGCAGAACAATTCCGCGGTGCGCTCGGTGTCATATACCGCCGAATGGGCCTCACGGCTGTCAAAGGGCAGTCCGGCGGCCAGCACGGCCTTGCTCAAGACGGTCTGCCCATAGGCCAGGCCAGCGAGGCTGACGGTGTCGAAACAGCTGAACGGGTGAAACGGATTGCGCTTGTGCGCGCAGCGACGAACGGCCTGATTGAGAAAACCGAGATCGAACGCGGCGTTATGGCCCACGAGAATGGCGCGCTGGCAGCCGGCTTCGCGTACCGCCTCCCGCACTACCTGAAAGATAAGGTCCAACGCCTGCCGTTCGGCGAGTGCACCACGCAAGGGATTGGTGGGGTCGATACCGGTGATCTCCAGTGAGCGGGGATCAAGGTTTGCGCCCGGAAACGGCTCCACGTGGGTCGATACCGTCGGCAGCATCCGCAACCAGCCCTCGGTATCCATGCTTAGCGGTATGGCGGCGATTTCCAACAGCGCGTCATGTTCTGAACTGAAGCCCCCGGTCTCGACATCAACCACCACGGGCAGAAAGCCCCGAAACCGTTCGACCATGCGCGAAGCAGTGCTGTTGCTGAGTATTTCCATCGCCGAAGCATATCAGCCGGCCGTTAGCGTAAGGGTTCGACGCAAGGGTTTCGAGAAGGCGCCGAACCACGCGACGACATGGGCTCGTTGTCATCGTTTTGTCATGAGAGATGCATCTAACGGTAAACAGATAACGGCATCCTAACGGCGTTCACTTGCTTTGGCCGACCAACGATTCGCAGAGGTCGGTCGAGATGATTTTTTACCAACATCGGAGAATTACATGCGTTCCAAACTAATTGCGGTAGCCATTGCTGCCGGCTTGGGCGTAAGCAGCTTCACGGCCATCGCAGCACCGGGTCCCCAGTCGGTGAATGGCGCGAGCAGCAGTGAAATTTCGCTGTTGAAAGAACAGCTTGCCGCACTTCAGGCCAAGGTGGATTCGCTGGAACAGCGCACCGATGCGCAATCGGACATCAATGTCAGCAAAGGGCAGGCGGTTGACAAGGCCACCTCGGTCACTGCCGCGAGTGACACCCGCCTCATCGCTCTGGAGAAGGCGATCAACAACACCACCATTTCCGGCAAGATGTATTTCGACTTCACCAATATCAGCCAGAAGAACAGTGACACCGGCAAGACCGACGCGTCGGGTACCGGTATCGATGTGAAGCGCTTTTACTTTACCGTCGACCACAAGTTCAATGACATCTGGTCCGCCGATCTGACCACCGACTTCAACTACGTCAGCAACGATGGCGAAACCAACCTGTTCGTCAAGAAGGCTTATGTTGAAGGCAAGTTCGATCCGGCGTTCAAGCTGCGGATCGGTTCGGCCGACATGCCGTGGATTCCGTTTGTCGAGAGCTACTACGGCTTCCGTTACGTTGAGCAAACGATTACCGATCGTCTGAAGTTCGGCAACTCCGCTGACTGGGGTCTGCACGCCTCCGGTGACATCGGCGCCAGCAAGAGCCTCAACTACGCCGTGTCCTTGGTCAACGGCAACGGTTACAAGAATCCGAGTCGCAGCAAGGGTGTCGACGTCGAAGGGCGGGTGGGTTTTGCACCTATGCAGGGCTTGATCGTTGCGGTCGGTGGTTATTCCGGCAAACGCGGTCAGCGCTTTGAAAACATTTCAGCGCCGAACACCGCCCAGCGCGCTGACGCGTTGATTGCTTTCGCCAACGACGACTTCCGCCTGGGTGCCGAGTACTTTTCCGCCAAGGACTGGAACCGGGTCCTCAGCCCGACCGGCGACAAGACCGACGGCTATTCGGTTTGGGGTAGCGTGGGCGTGGCGGAAAACATCAGCCTCTTTGCTCGTTACGACAATACCAAGCTGAGCAAGGATTTGGATCACGCGGCCAAGGACGTCTACTACAACGCCGGCGTCCAGTTCCAGGTGACCAAGGGCTTCCTGCTTTCAGCCGTGTACAAGCATGAGAAGGGTGATCGTTCGGTTACTACCCCGATCCTGCCGTCGCACGTCCAGAGCATCAAAACCGACGAGTTCGGCGTGTTTGGCGAGGTGAAGTTCTAAGAACTGTCATATGGCTGCGGCATACTGCAGCCATCCCGGCAGGCGTCGGGAGCGGTTATCTGAAAGGAGTGTTACCCAGGGACGGAAAACGGCGGGCTTGTTGCCCGCCGTTTGCTTTTTAAGGACCACCGGCTGGACTTCGGTCAGTGGTTGTCCAAGGTGGTGCCGGTGAGCAAGCCACGCCCCAGCATGCTGCATTGTTTGCGATAGAGCAGCAATTGCCACTGACGTCCGCCCACCTGCCGCCACAACACCGCGGAACGCACGGCGGCGAGCAGATTGCTGCGAACTTTTTCGACCACGGCAGGTTGCTGCAATTGCTGGGGATTGCCGCTGACCATGACTCGGGGCCTCAGCGTCGACAGGGTAGACGCGTAGATCTCGGCCAGCCGGCTATGGACCTGGCTTGAATCCTGGCCGAAATGTTCTACTTGCCGCTGCGCCGCGACGATGCCCTGCTGCACTTTCTCCAGCAGTTCGGGCTTGGCCGAAAGACTGCGTTCCAGCCGCATGACCGTTACCACCATCTTGGTAACCGACATGTCCCGGTCGGTTTCGTCCAGTTGCGCAATAAGACTGCGCAAGCCCACTCGGACGTTGGAAATGCTGCCGTAGACACCGACCACCGAGGATGCGTCGATGCGGAAAATGCTGGCGACACTCGCTTCCATCGCGCCTTCGTCGCAGCGGCCGTCGTTGGCCAGTTGTTGGGCCAGCGCACACGCCTGGAACAGTCCAGCCAGTGAGAGCACGCGCTCTTCGTTCATGGAAAATATTTCAAGCACGGGTTTGCGGATCTCCTGCTGGGGGTGTGGGGGAGGGCAGGAACACGGGGGACAGCCCACCATAAGGTGCATCGGTCGCAGCGATCACGGCGCCGCCGAGACAGACCTCGCCATCGTAGAAGACCACGGACTGGCCTGGCGTGACGGCCCGCTGCGGTTGGTCGAAGCATACGTCCAGCCGGCCGTTCTCGACCGTTACCGAACAGGCCTGATCCGACTGCCGGTAACGCGTGCGTGCGGTGCAGCGAAACTGCGATGAAAAGGCCTCTCCGGCAATCCAGGTGGGTAGTTCCGTTTGCAGACGCTTCGAAAAAAGCCAGCGATTGTCGCCGCCCTGAGCAACATAAAGAATGTTGTCGACGACATGCTTGCCGACCACGTACCAGGCCTCGCCACTGGCACCATGACGGCCACCGATGCCCAGCCCGTTGCGCTGGCCAAGGGTGTAATACATGGCGCCCTGATGTTCGCCCAGGAGCTCGCCTTTGGGTGTGCGCATCTCGCCCGGGCGCCCGGGGATGTACCGCGACAGGAAGCCGCGGAAATCCCGTTCACCGATAAAGCAGATGCCGGTGGAATCCTTCTTGGCGTGGGTCGGCAAGGCCGCATCACGGGCCAGCTCGCGAACCCGGGATTTTTCGAGTTCGCCCAGCGGGAAAAGCGTTGCCGCGAGCTGCTGTTGACCCAGCGCATGCAGAAAGTAGGTCTGGTCCTTGCTCATATCCACCGCGCGCAGCAGGCGATAGCGACCGTCCCGGCGATCTACCCGGGCGTAGTGACCGGTGGCGATTTTCTCGGCGCCCAGTGTCCGGGCTTCTTCCAGAAAGGTCTTGAACTTGATCTCCCGGTTGCACAGCACGTCGGGATTGGGCGTGCGACCGGCGCGGTACTCGGCCAGAAAATGCTCGAAGACGCCATCCCAGTACTGGGCGGAGAAATTGCGCGGATGAAAGCGAATGCCGAGGCGGCCGCAGACGGCCACCGCATCCTTGCGGTCGACATCGGTGGTGCAGGGGCCGGTGCGGTCGTCCTCCTCCCAGTTCTGCATGAACAAACCTTCGACGTCATGGCCGGCCTGTTGCAGCAGCAAGGCAGCTACCGACGAATCGACACCGCCGGACATGCCGAGCATCACCTTCATGCGGCGCCTTCTTCAGGTAGATAACCAAGGGTGTCGAGCGGCAACCGCTGACCGGCTAACCAGGCGTCAATACTGCGCAGCACCAGCGGGCTGCGCAGGCGATCGCCCAGAGCGGCGATTTCGGTACGGGTCAACCAGAGCGCGCGACGAATCCCTGTATCGAGCGGGCGGTGCGGATCATGGTGGTTGGCGCGGGCGGCGAAGCTGAAGCGGATCACCGCGTCACCGTGCTCGGTGCTGCGCCACTGATCCACCCTGATCAGGTGCTGCAGCTCCACCAACCAGCCGGTTTCTTCAAGGGTTTCGCGCACCGCGGCGGCAACCAGGCTTTCGCCATCGTCGAGATGGCCAGCAGGCTGGTTGTAAGCGAGCTGGCCCCGCACATCCTCCTCGACCATAAGGTAACGGTCGCCCTCGGCCACGACACAGGCCACGGTGACGTGCGGGCGCCAGATTTCAATGCTGGAGGCGGGATCGGGCATGGATTGTCCGGGCTGGAAAAACACCCATTGTGCCATCACCTATAGCGAACGCTGCCGTTCAGGGCTGCATCCTTTGCGGCGTATACTTCGTATCAGACGACGACACACCAGAAAATGATGGCCCACGAATCAGAACATGAGCACGACGGCGACCGCGGTCTGGCACTGGAAACGGCAAAACCGGAGGTGGCGCGGCCACCACTTTTTCAGGTGCTGCTATTGAACGATGACTTCACCCCGATGGACTTCGTGGTAGAGGTGTTGCGCACTTTTTTCAACCTGGATCACGAGCAATCGGTCCAGGTCATGCTTCACGTCCATACCCGCGGACGAGGTGTATGTGGTGTGTTCACCCGTGAGGTCGCCGAAACCAAGGTGACCCACGTCAACGAATATTCACGCTCCCATCAGCACCCATTGTTGTGCACTATGGAAAAGCTCTGAGCGACCCCATTTTGTGTTCATCGCGGCATTGAAGGCCGCTCAACAAAAACGTGGAGATGATCCGAATGTTCAGCAAGGATCTGGAAGTCACTATCGGCCAGTGTTACAAGCAGGCCCGCGAACAGCGTCATGAGTTCATGACGGTTGAACACCTGTTGCTTGCACTCACCGAAAACCAGTCGGCCGTGGGCGCCTTGAACGCCTGCGGCGTCGAATTGCCGCGTCTGTCGGCGGAACTGGCGCGCATCATCAGTGAAACCGTGCCGATTCTTCCGGCCGGCGACGAGCGCGATACGCAACCGACGCTGGGTTTTCAGCGGGTATTGCAGCGCGCCGTCTATCACGTCCAGTCCTCCGGCCGGAAAGAAGTGACCGGCGCCAACGTGCTGGTGGCGATTTTTGGCGAGAAGGATTCCCATGCGGTGTATTTCATGCACCAGCAAGAGATCACCCGGCTCGATGTGGTCAATTACATCTCGCACGGCATTGCCAAGATTGGCGACGATCCGGCATCAGGCGGGTCCAGCGCCGAGCGCGAGGGCGAAGAGGGCGGCGAGTCGAAAGGCAATCCGCTGCAGGAGTTTGCCAGCAACCTCAACGAACTGGCGCTGGAAGGCAAGATCGATCCACTGATCGGTCGTGCTGACGAGATCGAGCGCACCATCCAGGTCCTTTGCCGCCGTCGCAAGAACAACCCGCTGTACGTGGGTGAAGCGGGCGTCGGCAAGACCGCATTGGCCGAGGGTCTGGCCAAGCGCATCGTCGACGGCGAGGTGCCCGAGGTGCTGGAGGATGCCACCATCTGGTCGCTGGATCTTGGCGCGCTGGTGGCCGGTACCAAATATCGCGGTGATTTTGAGAAGCGCCTCAAAGGCGTGATTGCCCAACTGCGCAAGCAGCCCGGGGCGATCCTGTTCATTGACGAGATCCACACCATCATCGGTGCCGGTTCGGCATCCGGTGGGACCATGGATGCTTCCAACCTGATCAAGCCGATGCTGGCCTCCGGTGAGCTGCGTTGCATCGGTTCCACCACGTTCCAGGAATACCGGGGCGTGTTCGAGAAGGATCGCGCACTGGCCCGGCGTTTCCAGAAGATCGATGTGGTCGAGCCGACGGTGGCCGACAGTATCGAGATCCTCAAGGGCCTGCGTTCGCGGTTCGAGGAACACCACCACGTCACCTACACCAACGAGGCACTGAAGGCCGCGGTGGATCTGGCGGTCAAGCACATTCCCGATCGTCTGTTGCCGGACAAGGCCATCGACGTGATCGACGAGGCCGGCGCGCGCCAGCGGCTGCTTCCCGAAGACCAGCGCACCGGCACCATCGGTGTGACCGAGGTCGAGTACATCATCGCCAAGATGGCGCGCATTCCCGCCAAGCAGGTTTCGGCATCCGATCGCGATGTGCTGCGCAACCTGGAGCGCAACCTCAAGATGGTCGTCTTTGGTCAGGACCAGGCGATCGAGGCGTTGGCCGCGTCGATCAAGATGGCGCGATCGGGATTGGCCGATCCATCCAAGCCGATCGGCAGCTTCCTGCTGGCAGGCCCCACCGGCGTGGGCAAGACCGAAGTGACCAAGCAATTGGCAATGCAGTTGGGCATAGAGATGATTCGTTTTGATATGTCCGAGTACATAGAAGGGCATTCCGTGTCGCGCCTGGTCGGTGCGCCCCCGGGCTATGTCGGCTTCGACCAGGGCGGTTTGCTCACCGAGGCGGTGACCAAGCATCCTCACTCGGTATTGCTGCTGGACGAGATCGAGAAGGCACATCCGGACGTGTTCAACATCTTGTTGCAGGTCATGGATCGCGGCGTGCTGACGGATACCAACGGGCGCGAGGCGAACTTCAAGAACGTAGTGGTGGTGATGACGACCAACGCTGGCGCGGCGCTTGCATCGCGTCGGACCATGGGCTTCGTCGAGCAGAAGCATGAGTCGGATGCGATGGAAGTGATTCGCCGTATTTTCACCCCGGAGTTCCGCAACCGACTGGACGCGATCATCCAGTTCGGCGCGCTCGATTTCGAGCACATCCTGCGCGTGGTCGACAAGTTCCTGATCGAGCTGGAGAGCCAGTTGACCGAGAAGCACGTCAGCCTGGACGTGAGCACCGATGCACGACGCTGGTTGGCCGAGCACGGTTTCGATCCGCAGATGGGTGCGCGGCCGATGGCTCGCGTGATCCAGGAGAAGGTGAAGCGTGCGCTGGCGGACGAGCTGCTGTTCGGCAAACTGTCAGAGGGCGGTGTGGTTCACCTGAGCGTCGACGATGGCGAGCTGAAGGTCGAGTGCGAGGCAGCGGAACCCATACCTGAAGTCGTCGTCGAGTAATTCCGCACGCCAGGCTGAACGCCAGGCAAAGCAAAGGCGGCGCATTGCGCCGCCTTTTTGCATGTCCAGCACTTCACCCTGGAATCCGAGTCATCGCAGCGCGCAGCGCGGCAATTCTCGGAACCGCTTACTTCATGCGGTAGGTGATCCGTCCCTTACTCAGGTCGTACGGGGTCATTTCGATCTTGACCTTGTCGCCCGTGAGAATACGGATGTAGTGCTTGCGCATGCGACCGGAGATGTGGGCGATGATGACATGCCCATTCTCAAGCTGTACGCGAAACATGGTGTTGGGCAGGGTCTCCTGGACCGTGCCTTCCATTTCGATGACGTCGTCTTTAGCCATTTGTCCCGGGTTCACTCACAGCCATCATGGCTGCGTAAGCCGGCGATTATGCCACGGATGGGCATGTGATTAAACAACGGGCCGGTGATCCGCGCCCATCGGTTCTTGAGATCAGGTGAAGTGCTCGTCCAGCTTGCGCCGGATTTCCTGTTCGACCATTCCTTTGAGAGGCGACAGCATCATTCCCAATTCGGCCTTGACCCGGATCGCATCGCTTTCGACGGCGATGCTGCCACTGACGCCGGAGCGTGAAAACTGGAATGTGTCGCCTTGCCATTGTCCGCTCATGGCGAATTTTTCCTGCATGCGCTCGGCCACCTTGTCTACCACCGCGCGGGCTTCGGCGATGGACAATTGGTGCGGGCGATGGATATCGATCTTTGGCATGGCTGACTCCGGCTGAAACATTGCATGCTAGAGCTCACCGGGCGCTGGCGCGAGTCCGGTTGCATGCTAGAGTTTTCACAGTCTATAGACCGGTTCACCCATGCGTATCGAATTCCCCCATGCCGCCCGCGAGGATTTCCATTGGGCACAGGCGCAATTGCGAGTAGGCAGTGCGCCGGACAACGATCTGGTGCTGGCCGCCAGCCAGGCGTCGGCGCGGCATTTGCGGATTCAGCAGGACCATCGTGGCTGGGTGCTGGATGTGCTGCCGGCGGCCGAACGAATCCATGTCAACGCCCGTCCGGTGCGCGAGAGGGCACTGTTGCGGGCAGGCGATGTTGTCAGCGTGGGCGACTGTCGCATGTTGCTGCGTTCTGACGAAGAACCTGAAAATCGCGCTCCGCTGGACATCCCGGCCGAGGGGCGATGTACCGCCGCTCTTCGCGCCGTCTCCGGTCCGTTATCCGGAAAGGTATTTGCCCTGGGCGACAGCATCGAGCTTGGCCCGCCCGGTCGCTGCCCGCTGGAGTTACCGCGCGGCGAAACCATTGCGCTAAAGATTTTCTGGCAGGACGGCCACCTGCGTCTGGAGACGACGCAGCGCTGCGAGCGCCATCCAGTACGCGTGAACGGGGTCGCTATCAAAAGTGCGTCGTTGCGACCCGGTGACCAGATCGGCGTGGCCATGCATCGCCTGGTCCTTGATGCGCCGGGCATGGAACCGGAACCGCAGTGGACCATGCCCGATCCGGTCCGGGCCGAGCTACCCGAAGATGCTGCCGGACCCTCGGGCGAAGTGTGGTGGCTTATCGCCACCGCTGCGGTTCTGGCCCTTGGCATGGCACTGATGTTGGTGATCCGGTTCTAGGTTCACGCGTCCCGTTGACACGTCGGGCTCCACGCGACGGAGTGACGGCTCCGGCGCCACGTTAAGGGCCCACCGGGTCTCCGGCCGGTTGACGATTCCTCGCCACGCCGCGCCATAATGCCTGCTCTCTTTTCGGGATGGGTTACGTGAGCAGAGTCTGGAATTTCAGCGCCGGTCCGGCCGCCTTGCCGCAAGTGGTACTCGAACGCGCCCAGCGCGAGATGCTGAACTGGAATGGCAGCGGCGTGTCCGTAATGGAACAGTCGCATCGCGGAAAACGCTTCATCGAAATGGCGGCGCAAGCAGAGGCCGACCTTCGCAGCCTTCTGGCCGTTCCCGCTGATTACGCCGTTCTGTTCCTGCAAGGCGGGGCAACCCAGCATTTTGCACAAATTCCGATGAATCTGGCTGGCGAAGGCGATATTGCCGACTACGTTGTCAGCGGTCACTGGGGCGAGAAGGCCGTCAACGAGGCGCGACCCTATGTGCAGGTAAACGTGGCAGCGAGTGAAGCGGCCGACCGCTACCGTCAGCTCCCGCCGCGCGATAGCTGGCAGCTTACCGCCGGCGCCGCCTATGTCCACTACACCACCAACGAAACGATCCACGGGGTCGAGTTCCACGATG
>JALYXN010000161.1 GCA_030947085.1 Pseudomonadota bacterium
TTCATCGGCCAGGCGCCGTTCCGCGAGGTCTACATCAACGCCATCGTGCGTGATGCGGAAGGCCAGAAGATGTCCAAGTCCAAGGGCAACACGCTGGACCCGCTGGACCTGATCGACGGCATCGAGCTGGAGCCGCTGGTGGAAAAGTCCACCCAATCGCTGCTGTTGCCACAGGTGCGCGCCAAGGTCGAGAAGCGCATCCGCAAGGATTATCCCGATGGCATCCCGTCGATCGGCACCGACGCGCTGCGCTTCACCTTCGCCGCGCTGGCCAGCTACAGCCGAACGATCAACTTCGACATCAAGCGCGCCGAAGGCTACAAGGCGTTCTGCAACAAGCTGTGGAATGCAGCGCGATTCGTGTTGATGAACGTGGAACAAGCCCCGGACGGAGCTCCCGTAGGAGCGACTTCGGTCGCGATGCTCTCCGACACCCAGGAGAAAAGCATCACCGCTGCATCCGCCCCCGCAAAACCAGTGACCGAAGCCGAGCGCTGGATTCTGACCCGCCTCAAGCAAACCCTGACCGAAGTCGAACAGCACTTCGCCAGCTACCGCTTCGATCACCTGGCCCAGGCGCTGTACGAGTTTGTGTGGAACGAGTACTGCGACTGGTTCCTGGAGCTGTCCAAGCCGGCACTGAACGGCGACGATGCCGCCGCTGCGGCATCCACCCGCCACACCCTGCTGGTGGTGCTGGAGTCCGTATTGCGCGCGATGCATCCGGTAATCCCCTTCATCAGCGAGGAAATCTGGCAGCAGTTGCCTATGCGTTCCGCTCCGAGTGCAAAGAACAAACCGGCATCCATGCCGGACCCTTCAAGACAGCTTCTCATCGACTGCGCTTATCCGCGTGCGCAAGAGATCGAGGCAGATGAGGCAGCCACCGCTGAAATCGAGTGGTTCAAGAATGTGCTCAGCGGCATTCGCAAGATTCGCTCCGAAATGAACATCGCTCCGGGCAAGATCATTCCGCTGCTGCTGGCCGACGGCAGCGCCAATGATCGGGCACGTGCCATCAAGTTCACCGCCCAGATCAGCTTCCTCGCCCGCGTCGAGTCCCCGTTATGGATCGAAACCGGGACGGAAGAGCCAGCGGCAGCCGCGGCCGTGGTGGGTTCGCTGCGGGTCATGATCCCACTCGCCGGCCTGATCGATGTGGACGCCGAAAAGGCCAGGCTGTTCAAAGAAATCGGTCGCATCGAAGTGGAGATCAAAAAGTGCGAGGGCAAACTCGGCAATGAGCGGTTCGTGGCCAACGCACCAGCCGAAGTCGTCGCCCAGGAACGCCAGCGCATCGCAGACTGGAACACCACGCTGACCGCCCTGCGCGAGCAGGCAGCCAAGCTGTAAGCCTCGACTCGTAGAAGCGCACCCTGTGCGCGATGCTCTTGCTTTGATGCATCGGCGAAGATGATCGCACACAGGGTGCGCTCCTACGATTGCGGAGTCGCCACCAGGTCGAGCGCCATCACGATCGCTTCCTCGCGACCATCGCGCGCCGGGTAGTAGCGTGGGCGGCGGCCGATCTCGATGAAGCCCACGGATTCGTAAAGCAGTTTGGCTAGCGGATTCGAGGGACGGACTTCGAGGAAAAGACGCTCGGCCGCATTCCAGCGCGCGATATCGATCAATCGCAGCAGAAAATGTCGACCCAGCCCCTTGCCCCGCTGATCCTGCGCCACGCAGATATTCAGCAGATGCGCCTCACCCGCACCCAGCGAGAGAATGCCGTAGCCGGCAACGACATCGTCCACGCAAAGTACCCAGCACGGATAGCCCGCCTTGAGGCAGTCGCGAAAAATTCCCGGCGACCATGGAAACTCGTAGGCGATGTTTTCCAGCGCACTGACGGCGTCCAGATCCCTGATCTGCATGCCTCGCACCTGGACCCCTGGCTTGATGACCGCCACCATCTGGGTCAACCGCCGCTGCTGGCCAGTGCGCGGCGCAGGCTGCGCAACGCACTCCAAAGGCGCCGCTTGGCCCCGGCATGCGTCAGCACCAGGGCAGGATCATCCGCCAGCAGGATCTGTGCCTGATTCATCACCGCCGATGGCAAAGCCCGACCCAGCGCATGCGCCTGGGCGTCGCCGAAAACCAGATAGACGCGTGCTTCAGGGACATCGTCCGTGAGCTCGCCACCACGGGCCCGGATGCGCGGCGCGCGAGCGATCGATGCACCGCAGGCATTCAAAGCACGCCCAAGCAGATCCAGCTCCCGCGTGGTGCAAACCTCTGGAAGAATCACGACGCAGCCGACGTCGGCCGTTGTCGCCGACGTGGATGATTCGCTATTGACGACAGGCGCCACCGATCTGCGTAGCCACGGCATCACGCCCAGTGCGCGCAAGATCCGTGCACGATGACCTGCGGGCCGGTTGGTGCCGATTGCGGACATCATGCTGCGTGGCGCCGGGCTCGGCGCCGGTGGATGGTGAGCCCCCAGATCGTCCATGCCGGCCCCGACAGCAGGTAAAGGGTGGATCCGACAAATAATACCCGCGCCGTATCGAGAATCAGCAGCGCCAGCAGCAGGACTGCCCCTACCATCCATGCAAAGGGCACACGCTGGCCGTCACCCATGGACAACGACTTGAAGCTGAAATAGCGAAAGCGGCTGACCATCAACAGGCCGGCAGCGAGCATGATGACCGGGCTGACGAAGCAGAAATCGCTGCCGGGCAAGCCGAACTTGTCGACGCTCCAGACGAATGACATGCACACCGCCGCCGCCGCAGGACTGGCCAATCCCTGGAAATAAGCCTTGTCGGCCACCCCGACCTGGGTGTTGAACCGCGCCAGACGCAGCGCGGCACAGGCGGCATAAACAAAGGCCGCCGCCCAGCCCAACTTGCCCCACAGCGGTCCATAGTCACGTAGCGCGGACAGCGACCACGTATACATCACCAGGGACGGCGCCATACCGAAACTGACCAGATCGGATAGCGAGTCGTACTGCACGCCGAACTCGCTTTGCGTGTTGGTCATGCGGGCCACCCGCCCGTCCATGCCATCGAGCACCGCGGCGATGAACACCGCGATAGCGGCCTCGCTGTAACGCCCGCCGATGCTGGCGATGATCGCGTAGAAACCCGCAAACATCGCACCGGTCGTGAGCAGGTTGGGCAGCAGGTAAATGCCCCGATGGCGGGGCGGTGGAACCGGCATGGACTGGCTCATGAAACAAACCGTGAGAGGATACGCGCAGTGTAAACCATCGAACGCTTGAGTCTGGAGCGCAGGGGTGATACCAAGGGATGTCATATTCCCCGGATAATGGAGAACCCTATGCACCGATCGCTGATTGCTGTGGCGCTGTTGCTGTTGGCGCCCGTCGCCACCGCCCAGGTTTACAAGTGGACCGATGCCAGCGGTACCGTGCATTACTCCGAAGCACCGCCATCCAAGGGCACTGAGTACAAACAGGTCGCCACCACCGGCACGGCGGCGCCACGCGTTGCGCCCGCGCCCTCGCCGGCAGCCAACAATGACATCGCTGCCGCGACCGCCAAGCCCGTTGACGGCAAGCCTGTCGCCGATACGCCAGAGAACCGCAGCAAGCTATGCGGCACGCTCAAGACCAATCTCGCCACCTTGCAGGGTAGCGGTCCGGTGGTGATGCAGCAGGGCGACAAAACCAACGCGCTCGATGCCGATCAACGCAAGCAGCAGCTGGACTCGGCCCAACGTCAGTACGACCAGTACTGCCAAGCCAAGTAAGCTCGCCGCTCGCCGCATAACCCACCCCGAGTGCCGTCTGCCGACCGAGTCGGCGACGCCGGCCCCGCGCCGCTACACTGGGCGTTTTTACCTCCGCCGGAATCCCCCCGCATGCGCCTCAGCCAATTTCATCTGGCCACCGTCAAAGAAGTACCTGCCGACGCAGAAATCGCCAGTCACCGGCTGATGTTGCGCACCGGCATGATCCGTCGGCTCGCCTCCGGCCTGTACACCTGGAGCCCGCTGGGCTTGCGCGTGCTGCGCAAGGTCGAACGCGTCGTGCGCGAGGAAATGGACCGTGCGGGCGCCATCGAACTGCTGATGCCGACTGTCCAGCCGAAGGAATTGTGGGAGGAAAGCGGTCGCTGGCAAAAATTTGGTCCACAGTTGCTGAAGATCAAGGACCGCAAGTCGCAGGAATTCTGCTTTGCCCCCACCGCCGAGGAAGTCATCACCGATTTCGCCCGCAACGAGCTGAAAAGCTACAAGCAGCTGCCGGTCAATTTCTACCAGATTCAGACCAAGTTCCGGGATGAAATCCGCCCGCGTTTTGGCGTGATGCGCGCGCGCGAGTTTCTGATGAAGGACGCCTACTCCTTTCATCTCACGGGCGAGTCGCTGCAGCGGACCTACGACGCGATGTACCAGGCATACACGCGCATCTTCACCCGCCTCGGCCTGACTTTCCGCGCCGTGCAGGCGGACACCGGCGCCATTGGCGGCAATGCCAGCCACGAATTCCAGGTGCTGGCCGAGGCCGGTGAGGACGCGATCGCGTTTTCCGACGGCTCCGATTACGCCGCCAATCTCGAGAAGGCCGAGGCGATGGCACCGACGACCGCACGCCCGGCGCCGTCCGCGACCTTGCAACGTGTCGATACGCCGACCCAGAAAACCATTGCCGACGTCTCTGCCTTCCTTGAAGTCAGTCCGCGCCAGAGCATCAAGACCCTGCTGGTACGCGGCCGCGACGGACTGGTGGCGCTGTGCCTGCGCGGCGATCACGAGATCAACCTGATCAAGGCCGGCAATCTCGCGGAAATGCCGGGCAATTCCCTGCTGGCCAACGAAGAAGAGATTCTCACCGCCATCGGCACCCGCCCGGGCTTCATCGGCCCGGTCGGATTGCCCGACGCGATTCCGGTGATCGTCGATCGTGACGCGGCGGTACTGGCCGATTTCGTCTGCGGCGGCAACGCTGACGGCACGCACTACATTGGCGCCAATTGGGAACGGGACGCACGCATGACCCGCGTTGCCGATCTGCGAAACGTGGTCGAGGGCGACCTGTCACCCGATGGCAAAGGCATCCTTCACCTTGCGCGCGGCATTGAAGTGGGCCACGTGTTTCAGCTCGGCCAGAAATATGCCGAGGTACTGGATGCCACCGTGATCGACGACGACGGCAAGGCAAAAGTCATGACCATGGGTTGCTATGGTATCGGCATCAGCCGCATCGTCGCGGCGGCCATCGAACAGCGCTACGACGAGGCCGGCATTGTCTGGCCCGAAGCCATGGCGCCATGGCGCGTGGCAGTCTGCGTGATCAATCCGAAGAAACTGCCGGAAGTCGCCGAGGCTGGCGAGGCGCTGTATCAGCAATTGATCGATCGCGGTGTCGAAACGCTGCTGGATGATCGCGGGCTACGCCCTGGCGGCATGTTTGCCGACATGGAGCTGATTGGCATTCCCCACCGCGTGGTGGTCAGCGAACGAGGACTGGCGTCTGGCACGCTTGAATATCGAGCCCGGGAAGAAGGCGAAGCGCGTTCGCTGGCCAGTGACGAGTTGTTTGCGCTGCTCGGCTAAAATGCACAAAAAATACGCTGTTGAAGAGAAACGGCCGCCCTGTGCGGCTGTTTTTTATTCAGTGCGGCGCATCGCTAGAAAGCCTCTCTTTACATGGAATCTTGGGGCAGTTAATGCCGCCGTTTAGTGCAAACAGTTTGTCCCGTCTGCCATGGTGCTTTACAACGATTCTCCATATCAGCCAGAATCACTACCGCAAGTGTTTGAATACCTCCGGCTTTACACCCTAAATGCCGCCTCATTAAGTACTGACACTCACCCCCCGGGAGTCAATCCATGGCCGTCGATATCAAGAATCTCAATCACACCCAACTCAAGGACCTGATCGGCAAGGCACAAGTCCGTCAAGCCGAACTGGGCAAGGAAAAAGTTAGCAAATTGCGCGAGAAAGTCCACGCCATGCTCAAGGCCGAGGGTTATACCTTCGACGACATTTTCGGTACCACGCGCGGCAAGACCAAGCGCGTCGGCGCCCCGGTGGCGCCCAAGTATCGCAACCCAGCCAACCCGACCCAGACCTGGTCCGGCCGTGGCAAGCGCCCGCACTGGTTCAATGACGCCTTGAAGGCCGGCAAGAAGGAAAAGGATCTGGCGATCTAACGCCGATTATCTTTTGCTGCAGTGGAAAACGCCGGCTCACGCCGGCGTTTTTTTGTGGGAAACCGGACTGCATTCGCTTCAATACGCAATTTGCTCTCCTTACCGAGTATGGAAGTCCAACGGAATGGCACTTATTTAAGCATAGAAGCCTTCTTCTTCGTCATTCCTGCGAAGGCAGGAATCCAGTGACTTCGGACATCGCCGGACCATCGCAGCCGCTGGATCCCCGCCTTCGCGGGGATGACGAGCTGAAGTAAGTACCATTCGAGGCCTGACGGGTTGCTTTTGATCTTGGCTGAGTTAGATCAAGAGCACCCCTCCTCAATTTTCCCCTGTTTTACATGGGTGGAGGCGAAGGTGTTGGGCGGGTTCTTTATCTTGATCTTGGCTGAGTCAGATCAAGGGCACCCACCTCAATCCTCCCCTGTTTTACAGGGGAGGAGGCGAAGGTGCCGGGCGGGTTCGTTATCTTGGAGGATGAAGTAAATTTCGGGATACGGGCTTCGGCTGGTTTTGTTTTAGAGGGAGCGGCGCGGGGAAACCAGCAATTCACCGAAAATCAGTCCGGCCACCAGCGATACCAGCAAGGTGAGCAGCAGCATGCCGGTATTGACGCCCAAATCGGTATCGCGGTCGAGCAGGAACGACATACTGCGAAAGCCGACGCTGCCGGGCACTAGCAGGATGATGCCCGGTTCGCGAATGACCGCACCGGGGCGCTTGGCATAACGCGCATAAAAATTGGCACACGCGCTCAATACAAAACCGCCCAGAAACACACCGGTCGGCGCACTCGGCAAGGAGCCGGAAATCTGACCGCCCCAACGGGTGGCGAGATAACCGATGATGACGGCACCCATCACCACTAGCCAGTCGCGCCGTGCCGCTCGGAACAGGATGGCGAAACCGAACGAACCCACCAGCAGTGTCGGGTAATCCACCCAACCGGGCAGCGGCGGCAGAATATAATCACGCGCCTGGATGCCGACCGCGGCACATAACTGGGTCGCAGCGACGGTGCCGAAGGTAAGCTTGAGCAGCGTCGTGACAGCACCGCCCAGGCGCGCCACGCCCGACACCATGTGCTGACTGGAAAGCTCGCGCACCGCCGTGGTCAACGACATCCCGGGAATCAACACGATCAGGCTGGCCAGCACCACCGCCTTGATCGCCAGCGGAATCACGAAGGCACTGACACAAATGGCAATCGTGGTGGCGACCAGGGCGCTGATCGCGTCGCTGGCGATCGCCAGCCGCGGGCGCGTCGATGCCATCACCGAAATCGTGCCGATGATCAGACCAATGAACGCAGCGGTGACCAGATCGGGCCATGAGCTGTGCAGGAACAGGGCAACGATGCTGGCCGCGGACAAGCCGTAGCTGGCGATCACGCCCAGCTGCGACAGCCGCGTCTCCGGGCGACCCAGCGCGCGCAAGCGCTTGAAACCCTCGCGCAGGTCCAGCTCACCGTCGATGACCTGATCGGCGATATCGTCCGCTTCGCACAACCGGGCCAGATTCACGTCACCGGGCGCCAGCCGCATCACCTGCGTGCTTTGCGCCACGCCTTCGTCACCCTGCGCCTGATCGGAAAACGAAATGATGATGGCGGTCGGGCTGGACCAGACATCGGCGGAGAGCCCCATTGCCTGAGCCGAGCTGCCGATCGCCATCTCCAGTCGCGGCGCGGTGGTGCCGTACTGGTGCAGACGCCGTGCCAGCTCCAGCAGAAACGCTATACGGGTCGTCAGCGCCGTAGTGGCAAACGATGGAATGATGGTTGCCTCCACGCTCATGCCGCCGGACGCACCTGCAACGTCGATCCATCCACGGCAGTGACTTCCACCGTGCTGCCCAGCGGCAAGTCAGGGCCATTGACCAACCACTGGCCGTCACCCACGCGCGCCTTGCCACGACCGTTGACGATCGGCTCGATCAGTTCATAACGCTTGCCGATCATCTGCTCACCGCGTCGATTCAGATGCTCGCCACCCGGCGTGCGACGCTCCAGCCGGGGCTTGATCCAGCGCGCGTAGACAGCGCAGAAACCGAACGCCAGCACGCCGAAGCTGATCGCTTGCGACAGCAGTCCCAACGTTGGCATGAGCCACAGCACGACGCCCATGGCGGCCGCACCCAGACCGATCCAGAGCAGGAAATAGCCGGGCAACAGCACCTCCCCAGCAATCATCGCAAACGCCAGGATCCACCACAGGTAATGCATCGACAAAGCCCACATGATGCCGGCCTCAACGCTGCGGTGGGGGGGAGATCGTAGTCTGTTGTTGGCTCAACGACTCCTTCGCCAATTCGGCAATGCCGGCCAGCGAACCCAGGATCCCGGTCGACTCCATCGGCAGCAGCAGCATCTTCTGGTTCGGCGACTTGGCGATCTCCTTCAGCGCGTCGACGTAGTTGTTGGCCACGAAGTAGTTCAGCGCGTTGACGTTGCCGTTGGCGATCGCCTCGGACACCATCGTGGTCGCCTTGGCCTCGGCCTCGGCCGAACGTTCGCGTGCCTCGGCCGCGCGGAACGCGGCCTCGCGGTCACCTTCGGCGGTCAGGATCACCGACTGCTTCTCGCCCTCGGCCTTGAGAATGGCCGCTTGGCGATAGCCCTCGGCATCGAGGATGTTGGCGCGCTTCTCGCGCTCCGCCTTCATCTGCCGCGCCATGGCATCGATCAGGTCGCGCGGTGGCGCGATGTCCTTGATCTCGATCCGGTTGACCTTGACCCCCCACGGATGGGTCGCCTCGTCCACCACCTTCAGCAGCTTGGCGTTGATCGCATCGCGCTGGCTCAGCGACTCGTCCAGATCCATCGAACCGAGCACGGTACGGATGTTGGTCATCACCAGCGCCAGCGACGCCTGTTCCAGATTGGCGACCTCGTAGGCGGCTTTTGACGCATCCAGTATTTCGTAGAACATCACGCCATCCACGCGCACCACGGCGTTGTCCTTGGTAATCACGTCCTGCGAAGGCACGTCCAGTACCTGCTCCATCATGTTCATCTTGTGCCCGACCGCCTGATAGATCGGGATCAGAAAATGCAGACCTGGGCTCAACGTGGCCGTGTACTTGCCGAACGTTTCCACCGTCCACTCGTAGCCCTGCGGCACGATGCGCACCAGCTTGACGATGCCAACAATGACCAGAAAAACGATAACCAGCGCGAGAATCTGTCCCATGAATCACCCCTGTCCTTTCGATAAAGCACAAGTATAGGTGAGGCGTCGTTATCGAACCGCGGCCTGCGGCAGACGCAGGCTGACGCGCAAGCCGCCACCATCGCGATTGGCCAGCAGCACCCGGCCGCCGTGGGCTTCGGTAATCTCCCGTGCCAGCGCCAGACCCAGGCCCGTACCCGAACGCTTGGTCGAATAAAACGGCAGCAGCGCCTGGGCCAGCACCGCCTCGCTCATGCCGGGTCCGCGGTCGGAAACCTCGATGCGCAGCTCACCGGCGGTCTCCAGCAGCGACAGGGTTACTTCAGCGCTGTCGCCACCGGCCTCATGCGCGTTCTTGAGCAGGTTAATCAGCACCTGTTCGATCTGCACCGCATCAAAGCGCCCCGGCTGCACGGGCAACGGAGTGGCCAGCCGGAACTGGCAGTGCTGCGCGAGTCCACTGATGAACGGTGCCCATGCCACGGCCACCGATTGCGGCGTGGGCAGCTTGGCGAAGCTGGCGTAGCCGGCGATGAAATCGTGCAGATGGCGCGAGCGCTCGCCGATAGTGGCAAAGACGCCCGGGAGGCGTTCGGTGTCGCCGCGCCGCGCCAGTTCGGCGCCCGAGTGCGCCAGCGAGGAGATCGGCGCCAACGAGTTGTTCAACTCATGACTGATCACGCGAATCACCCGCTTCCACGTGGCTACTTCCTGGCGCGAGAGTTCGCGAGTCATGCGTCGAAACAACTGTAGCCGATGCGGCCGGCCCTGCAGGCGAAAGGCCCGCTGCGAAAGATGAAACGTTTCCTCGCTGCCTTCCATTTCCACGTTGAGCAACGCATCCTCGCCACTTTCCACCGCCTGTCGCAGCGCCTCGGGCGCGTCGGTCAGCAGTTCGGAAAAATCCAGCCCGATCAGGCTGCGTCCTTCATTGAACAGGTGACGTGAGGCAATATTGGCGTAGGCAACGCGACCGATGGAGTCGGTCAGCACCAGCGCCACCGGCGTGTTTTGCACCACGGTCTCGAGCAGCAGCTCACGTTGCACCAGATGCTGGCGTTGCTCGCGCAAGGTATTTCCCAGCGCGTTGTGCATGCGGATCAGCGCGCCCAGTTCATCGCGCCGGTTGATCGCGATGGAGAAGCTGAAGTCGCCGTCACGGTAACTGGCCACCGCGCCCTCCAGCGCCCGCAGCAGTCGACTGATCGGCGCCATCACCTGCCCGGCCAGCCAGAACGCCACCGGCAACACCACGATCAGGCTGGCAAGCAAGCCGCCGAAGACGCCCCATTGCGTGGGAGCGCGAATGGCCACCGTGAGGTCGGTGCGCAGCCACGCCAGCAACTGGGGCAACGGCCACTGGGTCACGCCGGCATAGGTGAGCGCGCCGGCCACGCCGGCCAGCGTCAGCAGCAGGGTCAACCGCCCATGCAGCGAATTCAGGCGGCGCCACATCAGATGGCGTCTTCGACCTGGCGGCCCATGCTGATCACCCGCACCCGGCGCTATGCGGCGTCATGGCACAGTCCACCGGCGGCTTGCCGTTCTGCCACGGTCGATCCGTGCCCATGACCGAGGCCTTGTCCATGGCGCCTGGCGACAGCTGGTCGACCGGACGGTGGCCACTTTGATTCTTGAACTTGAACGGGCTGCTGGATGAGTTCGCCTTGGGCAGCACTTGATTGCGGTAAGTGACCGAACTGGACGCAGGCGCGGGCTTCGCCCAGCTGTCGCCCTTGTCACTGGCGGGCGGTGCGACTTGCGCGGCAGCAGCCGATGCCATGACGCATGCCGCGAGAAAAACAACCATTCGATGACACATGACCTCACTCCCGGAATGACGTGTCTTCTTTCTACGCCTTTCTACGCCGAATTGATTACCACAGGCCAGCCACGAGATCAGGCCGTGGGCGCCAGCCCATAGCGATCCATCCGGCGATAGAGCGCCTGACGCGACAGGCCCAGTTTCTGCGCCGCACGACTGACCACCCCATCGGCCTTGCTCAGCGCCGCTTCGACCGCCTCCCGACTGGGCTCGTCGAGGTTGCGTGCAGCCGCAACGGTATGGTGCGGCAGATTGAGTAGCTCGGGCGTGATCGGATTGCCACCGGCGAGTAGTGATGCTCGCTCGATCGCGTTCTTCAGCTCGCGCACGTTGCCCGGCCATGGATACCCCAGAAGCGCGTCGCGGGCATCGTCCCCCAGTTCGGCACGACCATCGAGGAAAAACTCCGCCAACGGCAGGATGTCGTCGACGCGTTCGGCCAGCGGCGGCAGGTTCACTTCGATCACATTGAGTCGGTAATACAGATCCTCGCGGAACGTACCGGCATGAATCATGGCTTTCAGATCGGCATTGGTGGCC
>JALYXN010000077.1 GCA_030947085.1 Pseudomonadota bacterium
CCACGCAATTTCGCCGAGCTGGTCGGGCAGGAACATGTGGTGCGGGCGCTCACCAATGCGCTCGATACCGGCCGCATGCACCATGCCTACCTGTTCACCGGCACCCGCGGTGTCGGCAAGACCACAATCGCGCGTATTTTCGCCAAGTCGCTGAATTGCGAACGTGGGCAATCGGCTGAGCCTTGCGGCGAGTGTTCGGTCTGCACGGCGGTGGATGAAGGGCGTTTTGTCGATCTTCTGGAGATCGATGCGGCCAGCAATACCGGTGTCGACGATGTGCGCGAGGTGATCGAGAACGCGCAGTACGCACCATCGCGCGGGCGCTTCAAGGTGTACCTCGTCGATGAGGTGCACATGCTGTCCAAGAACGCCTTCAACGCGTTGTTGAAGACGCTGGAAGAACCACCGCCGCACGTGAAATTTCTGCTGGCAACCACCGATCCGCAGAAATTGCCGGTCACGGTGTTGTCGCGCTGCCTGAAGTTCAATCTGAAGCGACTGCTACCCGATCAGATTTCCGGCCAGATGCGTCACATCCTCGCCGCGGAAAGCATTGATTACGAAGACAGCGCGATCGGCGAGTTGGCGCGTGCCGCCGATGGGTCGTTGCGTGATGGCTTGTCGTTGCTGGATCAAGCCATCGCCTACGGTGGTGGCGCACTGCATGCCGACGACGTTCGCACCATGCTCGGCAGCGTGGCGCGCGGTCAGGTGCTGGGCGTGCTCGATGCGCTGGCCGATGGCGATGGCAAACGGCTGCTGGTCGAATGTACCAAGATCGCTTCGTACTCGCCGGATTTCGGCGGCGTACTGGACGACATCGCCAGCGTGCTGCACCGGATGCAGCTAATTCAGCTGATTCCGGGCTACCGTCCGGAAGAAGGCAGCGATGACGACGATGCCCTGGCCACGCTTGCGGGCAAGGTGACGCCGGAGGACGTGCAGCTGTATTACCAGATCGCCACCGCCGGCCGGCGCGATCTCGCGCTGGCGCCAGACGCGCGTACTGGTTTCGAGATGTCGATGCTGCGCATGCTGGCCTTTCGACCCGGCGATGAAACGTCCGCAGCACGTGTCGATCGAGCGGTGCCGGACGGCACGGCACGTGCGGCGCCTGCGGTCAGGCCGGCAACGTCAGCGGCACGACCGGCGCCTGCAACTGCAGCGACGCGTTCATTGCCAGCAGCACCATCCCGGCGCGAGCCCGCACCGACACCGCGCGCCGAAGCCGTACCGACGGAAAAAATGCCGGTCCCCGCGCCGGTGGTGCGCGATGCCAGTGGTCTGCCCGACTGGGATGCGTTGATCGAGCGCGCCAACCTGCGCGGTCCGTTCGGGCTGCTGGCACAGAATGCGGAACTGCGCGAACGCGATGGCCAGACCCTGGTGCTCGCCTTGCAGCCGGCGCACATGAGCCTGGCGGTCGAGCCGATGGTCAGCCAGATGGAAGAGCGCATCGGTCATGCCCTGGGCGAGCGCATACGCTTGCGTTTTGTCAGCCAGGACCAAAGCGTGGCGGCGGAAACACCGGCGACCCGTGCCGCGCAAGCACGTGGTGCATCTCAGTCGGCTGCCGAGCAGGCGATCGAGAATGACCCGATGATCGAATCGATGAAACGCGAATTTGGTGCGCGTGTCGTGCCGCAATCCATCAAACCCTTTGACAGTGAATCCGGAGCAAGGTGATGAAAGGACAGATCGGCCAGATGATGCAGCAGGCCCAGCGCATGCAGGAAGACATGAAGCGCGCGCAGGAAGAAGTCGCCAAGGTGGAAGTGACCGGCAGCGCCGGCGGCGGGCTGGTGAGTGTAGTGATGACCGGCGCACATGAAGTGCGTCGGGTGCAGATCGACCGCCAGACGTTCGCCGACGACCCGGAAATGGCCGAGGATCTGGTCGCCGCCGCCGTCAACGATGCGGTGAACAAGGTGGCCGACGTCAGCAAGGACAAGCTGGGTGGCGTCACCGCCGGCATGAACCTCCCTGCCGGCTTCAAGATGCCGTTTTGACGCGGGAATCAGGGAGACGCAATTCGAGTTTCGGGCGATCAAAAGCATGTCGTGCCTGAAGCGGGTTTTACGACTCCCGAATCGTATGGCACTTACTTGAGTTCGTCATCCCCGCGAAGGCGGGGATCCAGCAGCTTCGATGGCTTGGCAACGTCCGAAGTCACTGAATTCCTGCGTGACCAGCTTCGCTGTTGTAAAGCGCCTCGCCGGAATGACGAAGAATAACTTTTACGCTTAAGTAAGCGCCATTCACTCCTGAATCCTGTCTCCCCCATCCCGGACCTCCAATGAGCGCCTCGCCACTTCTTGCTGATCTGATCGAAGCATTGCGTTGTCTGCCCGGCGTGGGCGGCAAGAGTGCGCAGCGGATGGCGTTTCATTTGCTGGAGCGCGAGCGCGAGCGCGGCCTCAAGCTGGCGGCGGTCATGGAACAGGCGATGCAGCGCATCGGCCACTGCCAGCAGTGCCGCAATTTCAGCGAGGATCCGATGTGCGCGTTGTGCGTCAGCAGCAGCCGCGATCGTGCGCTGCTTTGCGTGGTGGAATCGCCCGTCGATCTGGCGGCGATCGAGCAAGCCACGGGTTTTCGCGGGCAGTATTTTGTGTTGATGGGGCGCTTGTCGCCGCTGGATGGGTTGGGCCCGGAAGAGCTGGGTCTGGCGCAGTTGACGCAGCGCTTGGGGGAGGGCGAGATCGAGGAGATGATCATCGCCACCAATCCCACGGTGGAGGGTGAAGCGACGGCCCACTATCTGGCCCAGCTTGCCCGCGCCGGTGGTGTGCGGCCGACCCGCTTGGCGCATGGCGTACCGCTGGGCGGCGAGCTGGAATATGTGGATCGTGGCACGCTGGCGCATGCCTTCGGCGGTCGCCAGGCAGTGGAGTGAAGCCGCGGCACTAGTTCGCGGTTCTCACCAACGCCTTGGACGGCAACGAAAGCGGTGAAGAATGCCGCGGTGTCCTTAAGAAAACGACGGAGCACGATGCATGAGCGATACCATTTTCGGCAAGATCATTCGGCGTGAGATCTCCGCGGACATCGTCTATGAGAATGAGGAGCTACTGGCATTCCGCGACCTCAATCCGCAGGCGCCGGTGCACGTCCTGTTTATTCCCAAGCGGGCGCTGGCAACGCTCAATGATGCTGGCGAAGCGGACGCGAACCTGCTCGGCAAGTTGCTGCTAGCCGCGGCGGACTATGCCAAGCGGGAGGGATTTGCCGAGCAGGGTTACCGCACGGTGGTGAATTGCAACGAGGACGGCGGGCAGACCGTAGCCCATCTGCATGTGCATTTGCTGGCCGGGCGGCGTCTGCAATGGCCGCCGGGTTGACGCGCGAGGCCTGAAAACGGAAACGCCGGCTCCGCGCCGGCGTTTCTAGTTTCATCTTTCCAACGCATTACCTGTGGTGAGGCTCCGGGCGCACGATAATGACGCGAGGCTGTTGATAGCCCCAGTACGGGTCACCCCAGCCGTAGCCGGGACCAAATCCATAACCAGGGCCAAATCCGGGCCCCCAGAAGGGGTCGTAATAGCCTGGCGGATAGCGCATGCCGACCTGTCGCTTCGGCCACAGATAGACCACCTTCGCTTCCACCCGTGGATAGGGATACTCGTAGTTTCCGACTTTTTCCGACACGGTGCCATGCAGCGTGCCGGTTACGGTCATCTCACGACCGGCAACGAAGACTTGCGGGTCGTAGAAGCCATCGCGGCATGCTACGAAACGACCCTGGTTCTGGCTATCGGAGTCGGATGTCGGCCGCGCCTGACTGTCGAGGGGGCGGGATAGAAGATAGAAGCAGGTCTGTTGTGGACCGGGTTCGGTCTTGATGATTTCGCCACCCCAGCGCACCGGCGTACCACCGGCGCCACCCTGCTGCGCACTGCTGGTCGAGATATTGGCGTAGTTCCCGGTCAGGGGCTGGGGAATCGAGGCGCACCCACCTAGCAACGCTAGGGCAGTGGCGAGGGCGATTGGGCGGTACAGGGACATGAGAGGTCTCCATCAGGGGCGAAGGCGCAAGCCCACGCATCAAGTTCTATTTGACCACGTTGGTGGCTCGAAATTCCCGAACTGCGCGTCGGAACGCTTTCAGTAGTTCAGCCGGCGGTTCATTGTAGGCGTAGCGCAAATATACGTAACTGCTGATCAAACGGATGAGTTGTGCACGTCGCGCTGGCAGCGCGCGCGACGCACGGCTCATATAGTGCTGCGGGCCTTCCGTGGGGCGGCGAACGATGCCCGCGCGTGCGAGTTTTCGTTCCAGTGCGCGCATCGCCTCCCGCAACGGGTCGCGTCGATGCTTGCGCACCAACGCCCACCCCAGGCCGATGGCGATGAACAACGCGCTGCAGATGGCCAGCAAGATCCCAAGCGTCGTCGTGTCGGTATCACGAATGCCGAACGGGGTCAGCAGGCCACGCTGACGCAGGCTGTCGAATCCAATAACGCCCTGGTCCCACCAACGGTTGATGATGTCCCAGTGGTTGCGCACGCCCTGGAGCCAGTCATTGCGATACCACCCCAACTGGCTGCCGGCGGCAGCCGCGGCACCCAACGCGACTCGTTCGGGCCGGACGGCACCGGTGGGATCGACGCGAATCCAACCCCGGTCGGCAAGCCACACTTCGCTCCACGCATGCGCATCGGAATTGCGCACCAGCAGATAATCGCCAAACGTGTTCCAGTATCCGCCCTGGTAGCCGGTGACGACCCGGGCCGGGATACCCGCGGCGCGCATCAGCACAGTGAAGGCCGAGGCATAGTGTTCGCAGAATCCTTCATGGGTTTCGAACAGAAAGTCGTCCACGGCATCACGGCCCAACGGTGCGGGCGCCAGCGTGTAACGGAAACCGCCATCGTGAAAGAGTTTCAGCGCCTCCCGCACGATGGCGGCCGAATCGTCCCCATGCCGCTGCCGCCACTGCGCCGCCAACGTCAGGGTGCGAGGATTGAACCCCGCGGGCAGCATCAACCATCGACGATGCGGCTGGCCGAGTTGAGGCTCGAGCCGATAACGCGTGGCAGAACCCCCACTGTACGTTAGCGGATCGTTGATCGGCTTGTCGGCCATGACAACATGGCCATGGCGCATGTTCGCGCCGGCCGGGGCCCCCGTGGGCACATCCAGCATCGGCAGGACATGCTGATGATTGGGTTCCAGGCTGATCTGGTATCGGAGGCTGTGGACGACTTCCAGCGTCGCCGGCGGGAGCTTGACGACGTCATCGTAGCGCCAGGTTCTGCCGTCGTAATGGCTCATGACGTAAGCCCGGAAGTAGCGCTGGTCTGGTGGTGGTGGAGCGCCATCAAACGTCACCCGCATGGCGGGATGATCGTTGGTGAGCAGTTCGGTGAAGTTGCCCGGCGACATGCTGTCGCTCAGTCCCGTTCGGGCTTTATTCGGCGAGGGTGCGCCCCACAGGGGGGAACTGAGTCTTGGCACCAGCAGAAACGCCAGCAAGGCCAGTGGCAAGGCGGCCGCGGACAGACGCAGTGCTGGCAACAGGGTGCGCGGCAGGCTGGCCGGCCTCTGCGCTGGCTCCAGCGCGCGCAACGTCGACAGTGCCGGCAATAGCGCCAGCGCGACCACCACGGTCGTTATCAATCCCTGGTCGAACAGTAGCGCCGCCATCAAGGCAAAGCAGGCAAAACTGACCCCCACGCGTACGTCCCGAATGGTCTCGGTTTCCAGCAATTTGAGGATCAGCAGCCCGACGGCCAGGGCGGTACCGGGTTCGCGCCCGAAGATGCTCCCGTATTGCGCCAACACGGCCAGTGTCAGCAGCATCAGCAGCGGAAACTTGAGCCATCCGGGCATGCGCAACGATGACTGCCGTCGTTGCCACCAGCGCCAACCCAGCGTCACCGCCAGCGCGGCGCTGAACCACCAGGCGAGATGGGACGCGTGGAGCCCCAGCACCAGCGCCATGGTGAGGGTCAGCAGGTCGAATGCCTGCGCGCCGATCGGTGGCGAAAGTGTTTTGGGCCGTAGCGTCTTGCTCATGGCAGCTGCGCCAGCGCGTCCATGCAGTGGGCGTAATGAAGCAGGCCGCTGCTGCTGGCGATTTCTTGACCGGGTAGCCACAGACTGTAGCTGGAGCGCGCGGCGTGGGCCTCGTTCAACCAGCGGGCGAGCCGCGCAATGCGCGCTTCTGCGTCGAGCTGCGGCAGACGCCGCCAGTCAAGCTGCCACTGCGGCCGGCTTTGCGGTTGTTCGAAATTCTTTACCAGCAGGTGGTCGTGGCGGGCACTGGCCTTCCAGGCGATATGTCGTTGCGGATCACCGGCACGATAGTCGCGCAGCGCCGCCAGTTCGTCGCCGCGGTGCAACTGCATCCGCCGTGCGTCCTCCGCTGGCGCGTCGGGAGCGGGCCCGCTGGTCTCCGCCCGCGGCCACACCAGCACGGATTGTTCTGGATGCAACCAACTCCATGCCCGAAACAGGCCTAGCGGCCAGCTGGTCCACACGCGCAGCCGCGGAATGGGCTGCCAGCCACGACGCACGGTGGCGAGCTGGAGCTTGAGCTCGACCGGGGTATCCGCATCCACGGTGAAGGCGATGCAGCGTTGTTCCAGATCGACGCGAATCGCATCGCGCGCACGGTTCGAATCGAAGCTCAGTGCAAGTTCGATGGGCTGGCCGGCGACGGCGTGACCGGCGTGGACCGAGCGAAGCCGCAGGCCATCCAGATTGCGAAACGCCACCAGCATGCTGGCTGAGGTGGCTGCGCCGAGCAGGCAGGTGAGCAGAAGCGCGGCGTTGTTGGCGTAATTCAGTGCGCCGACCAGCATCACCATCAGCAGCACCGAGAACCCCAGCCCGAAGCCGCTTGGCACCATATAGATGCGCTTGCGGTGCAGCTCGATCGGCAGGCTCTCCGGACGGCGATAGCGGGTGAGCGCGGGCAGCCGTCCTTCAGCCCAGCGTTGCCATCGCTGCAGCAAGCCTCGCATCAGTCCACCGCGACCTCGGCCAGCAGCTGGCGCGCCAGCATGTCGCCGCTGGCACCTTTTGCAGGCACCAGGCGATGGGCGGCGAGGGATACGAACAGCGCCTGGATGTCTTCCGGCACCACATGGCTGCGACCGCTGAGCAG
Source organism: Pseudomonadota bacterium (assembly GCA_030947085.1). Taxonomy (GTDB): domain Bacteria; phylum Pseudomonadota; class Gammaproteobacteria; order Xanthomonadales; family Rhodanobacteraceae; genus Rhodanobacter. Next base: position 7,113 of record JALYXN010000077.1, read on the forward strand.
GGCCCACGCCCGCGCGCTTCCGAGCAGTGCCAGGCCTGCACGTGGCGACAGCCCGACGCGAATGTCCGCATGGTGCCGACTGGCAGCCAGCAGCGCCTGCAGGTAGTCGAGCAGGGCCGAGCTTGCGGTGATCACCTGGGCTTTTTGATGCAAGGCCACGAGGTCGTCGCCGTCCAGTTGGGGGGCGAGTCCGGCCAGCAGGTCACGCCGATCGCTGCCGGTGAGCAGTGCGCGTTCGGCCGCGGCGTCGGGATAGTCCAGTGACA
>JALYXN010000229.1 GCA_030947085.1 Pseudomonadota bacterium
GCGCAAACGGCATGAACTCACTGTGGCGGAGGTGGTGGCCTTTTTCCCCGAGGAAGAAGGCATCGGCTATCTGCAGGAACTCATCGTCGCGTCGCAGTCGAAACCACGGCGTACACGCAAGACCTGATCGCCCGCTCTCGATGCGCCCGCCATCCGTTTCACCTATCCTGCGCTGACGACCTGCGGGTCACTGTCTCGCCGGTAAAACCCGGTGCAACGCCAGCCGGAAATTTGCAGGGAGAGTCGTGATGCTTGTTCGATGGTTTTCCGGTGCCATGCTGGCGCTCACGCTGGGACTGGCCTCCCCCTTGGCCAACGCAGGTGGTACGATCACAGTCGCGGCAGCGGCGGACTTGAAGTTTGCGATGGATGACATCGTCAGCGCCTACCGACAAGATCACCCCGCCGACACGATCCAGGTGGTGTACGGCTCGTCGGGCACGTTCAGCGCCCAGATCCAGCAGGGCGCGCCGTTCGACCTGTATTTTTCGGCAGACATCAGTTACCCGCGGGCGCTGGCCAAGGCCGGGTTCACGGCATCGGCACCGAAGGCTTACGCGGTGGGCCGGATCGTGTTGTGGAGCGCTTCGGTCGACGCCAGCAAACTGACCTTGAAAGACCTGGTCAGACCGCAGTTCGATCGCATTGCCGTAGCCAATCCCGAACACGCCCCATACGGCAAGCGTGCGGTGCAGGCGCTGCATGCCAGCGGCGTTTGGAACCGGGTGCGGGATCGTCTGGTATACGGCGAGAACATTGCCCAGACCGCGCAATTTGTGCAGACCGGCAACGCGAAGATCGGCATCATCGCGTTGTCGTTGGCGCTGAATCCTGCGTTCGCCTCGAAAGGCGGCTATGCGCTGATTCCGGCCACGCTTTACCAGCCGCTGGTGCAGGGCTATGTCATCACCCAACGCGCCGCCGACAATCCGGTCGCCAAAACCTTCGCTCGCTTCATCGATTCACCCGCGGCTAAGGAGATCCTGCAGCACTACGGGTTTGCCGACGCGGCAGCCAGCGATCACTGATCGGCGATCATGATGCTGTCCAGCGGCGACCTTGCCGCGCTCTGGCTGACGCTTCGTCTGGCATGCACGGTCACCGTGCTGCTGTTCCTGCTGGGCACGCCGCTGGCCTGGTGGCTGGCACGTTCGCGCTCGCGCTGGACCCATCCGGTCGCGGCGGTGGTGGCACTGCCGCTGATCCTTCCGCCGACCGTGCTGGGCTTTTATTTGCTGGTGGCGTTCGGGCCGCACGGGCCGATCGGGGCGCTTACCCAATCGCTGGGCATCGGGCTGTTGTCGTTTACCTTCAGCGGGCTGGTGATCGCATCGATGCTGTACTCGATGCCGTTCGTCATTCAACCGCTGCGCCATGCGTTCGAATCGATCGGTGAACGGCCACTGGAGGTGGCCGCGACGCTGGGCGCCGGTCGCTGGGATCGATTTTTTACCGTCGTGTTGCCGTTGTCGCGCCGCGGCTTCATGACCGCTGCCGTGCTCGGTTTCGCCCACACGGTCGGCGAGTTTGGCGTGGTGCTGATGATCGGCGGCAATATTCCCGATCGCACGCGAGTGGTGTCGGTGCAGATTTTCGATCACGTCGAAGCGCTGCAGTATGGTCAGGCACATCTGCTGGCCGGTTGCCTGCTGGTGTTCTCGTTCGTGGTGCTGTTGATGGTCTATGGCAGCCAGCCGCAACTGCGGGGATCGAAGTGAGCGAAGGCATCCGGCTTCGTTTCGCCCTGCGCCATGCGGGCTTTGCGCTGGATCTGGATCTGGCGTTGCCGGGGCGCGGCATCACCGCGCTGTTTGGCCCGTCCGGTTGCGGCAAGACCAGTTGCCTGCGCGCCATCGCCGGACTGGATCATGTCCCCGGCGGCCTGGTATCGATCAACGGCGAGTCGTGGCAGGACCCGAGCCAGCACCTGGTCGTGCCGGTGCATGAACGGTCGGTCGGGTACGTGTTCCAGGAACCCAGCCTGTTCTCGCATCTTTCTGTCCGGGGCAATCTCGATTACGGTTTTCGCCGCGCCGGACGCCCGCGCGGTGTCGATCATGCGGGCATCGTCGACATGCTGGGCATCGGCAACCTCCTCGAACGCCGTACCGAAGGCTTGTCCGGCGGCGAGCGCCAGCGCGTGGCGATCGCACGGGCGCTGCTCGGCCAGCCGCGACTGCTGTTACTGGACGAACCGCTGGCGGCACTGGATGCCACCCGCAAGGCAGAGCTGCTGCCCTGCCTCGCGCGCCTGCACGATCACCTCGCGATCCCTGCGATCTACGTCAGTCACGCGCTGGACGAAGTGGCGCAGCTGGCCGATCACCTGGTGCTTCTGGGCCGAGCCGACGGCGTGCACAGCGGGCCACTGGCGCAGATGCTGGCGCGACTGGATCTGGCCGCCTCGTTTGCCAACGACCCCTGTGTGGTGATCGACACCGTGATCGGCGCCCACGAGGACGACCACCTCAGTCGGCTCGATTTCGACGGCGGCGCGCTGTTTGTCGCGCGACGACCAGAGGACATCGGTCAGCGTCTGCGTTATCGGGTGCAGGCGCGCGACGTCAGTCTCACCCTGCAGCGGCCCGAGGCCACCAGCATCCTCAACCTGATGCCGGCCCGCGTCATCGAGGTGACCGACACCGAGGCGCCAGCGCACGTGCTGGTTCGGCTACAGGCTGGCGAGGTGGCGCTGCTGGCACGCATCAGCCGCCGCTCGTGGAAGGCACTGCAACTGACATCGGGTAGCCCGGTCTGGGCGCAGATCAAGTCCGCCGCTCTGCTCGCCTGATCCATGACAGTGGGCTGCAAGCTTTTCACAACCGCCACCCTATGATGCCGCAAGCCTGACCCAACCGGGACGAGCATCGGGATGCAAGCATGTACGCATGGGAAACAACCAGCAGCAATTGGCCGGCCGAGTTGGCCCGATCACCTGGGTTGCCTGCCTTCGTCGCGGTCGTCGAGGGAACAGCCTGAGTCATGGATGCCACCGCCTGGATTGCCGCCGTCGGTTTGCTGCTGCTGTT
>JALYXN010000264.1 GCA_030947085.1 Pseudomonadota bacterium
TCAGCTCGTGCTTCGCCAGCAGCGCGGAAGCGCCCGCGACAGCATCACGCGGCAGAATCACGGTGAAACCGACGCCGCAATTGAAGGTGCGCCACATCTCCTGGCGCGCCACATTGCCCTCGCGCATCAGCCAGTCGAACACCGGTGGCAGGGCGATCGCGGAAGCCTCCAGCGCGATACCTAGACCGTCCGGTACCACGCGAATGATGTTTTCCTTCAGGCCGCCGCCGGTGATGTGCGCCATGCCATGCACGACACCGGTGCCGATCAGTTCGAGCATCGACTTCACGTAGATTGTGGTCGGCGCCATCAACGCGTCGGCGAGCGTGCTGCCGCCCAGATCCAGCTCCAGCGGGCTGCCGGCGCGTTCGAGAATCTTGCGAACCAGCGAATAGCCGTTCGAATGGGGGCCGGATGAAGCCACGCCCAAGATCACGTCACCGGCCGCGATGGCGTCACCGGTGAGCATCTGCGACTTTTCCACGGCGCCGACGGTGAAGCCGGCCAGATCGTACTCGCCCGGCGGATACATGTCCGGCATCTCGGCCGTTTCGCCGCCAATCAGGGCGCAACCGGCCAGCTCGCAGCCCCTGGCGATGCCGCTGACCACCGCCACCGCGGTGTCGACGTCCAGCTTGCCGGTGGCGAAGTAGTCGAGGAAAAACAGCGGCTCGGCGCCCTGCACCAGCACGTCGTTGACGCACATGCCGACCAGATCGATGCCGATCGTGTCATGCCGGTTGAGGATCTGCGCCAGCTTCAGCTTGGTGCCGACACCGTCGGTGCCGGAGACCAGAACCGGCTCCCTGTAACGCCCGCCAAGATCGAACAGGCCGCCAAAACCGCCCAGTCCGCCCATCACCTCAGGCCGAAAAGTGCGCTTGACCAGCGGCTTGATGCGTTCGACCAGCGCATTGCCGGCGTCGATATCCACGCCAGCGGCGCGGTAGGTGAGGGCGTCAGACATGGCAAAAACCGGCGTGCGTCAAACAGGAAAGTTTAGCAGCAAGTGCAACGGATGCCGCCCGTCCGGGAGCGTTCGGACACGCGTGGCTGCGGTGCCGATGGACGCTGGGGGCGCGATTGGGCAGACTTCCCGTGAGCTTTCACCGGAAGAACCCCAACTCCATGCGCTTCTCACGCCTGTTGATCGTCACCCTCCTGCTGGCTTTTGCCCGTCTGCCCTCGCTGCATGCGCAGAACGCGGGTTCGCCTTACTCGGTCACGGTGCCGGTGGCCGACACCAGCGAGGCCCAGCGCGACCAGGCCTTTTCCACCGCACTGGGGCAGGTATTGACGCGCGTGGCAGGCGGGCAGGACCTGCGCAGCAATGGCGGTTACGGCGATGCTTTAAGCCAGGCCGGTTCCATCGTGCAGAAGTATCAGTATCAGCGCGCGGCGACTGGCCTCACCCTCGATGTCGACTTTGCGCCGTCGTCGGTGCGCCGACTGGTCTCGACCTTGGGCGTGCCCAGTGCGGGCATCAAGCCGCCGGTGTTGCTGTTGGTGAAGGGAACCGACGGGCAGCTGCTGGACCAGGCGGCCTTGGGCGGTCTGGCATCCGTCGCGGGCGCCCGCGGCACCGAGGTGGTGTATCCCGACTATCATCGGCCTCCCGCTGCGACAGCGCTGGCGAGCGCGGATCCTGCCGCGCTTTCCGCAGTCAATCAGAAATATCACACCGGCTTGGTGCTGGTCGGCCAGCTGCACGCTGGCAGCGCTGACTGGACCCTGGTGTCCGGCGGACAGCCGCAGCACTGGACCAGCCAGGGCGCGACCGAGGATGCGCTGATCGGCGGCGCCGGCAACGCGCTGGTCGATCGCCTTGGCAAGCAGCTCAACGTGATCGGCGCCGGTCCCAGCGAGGGCAAATTGTGGGTCAGTGGCCTGGGCTCGGCGATGGACTACGCCAACCTGCTTTCCGTCTTGCAGAATGATCCGTCGATCAGTCAGGTCATGACACTGGGCGCGGAAAACGATGGGGTGTTGCTGGACGTCAAGTCCTCCATGCCGATCAACGGACTGACCGCGAATCTCGCGGCCGGTGGCCGCTTGCTGTTGCAGGGACAGGCACATGCCGGAGCCGATGCCAACCTGCGCTGGCTGCATTGAGTCGAACACAGGCACATCACGCCGGTGACAGGCCGGCGTGCAACGGCGGCCGGTTGAGCGCCGCCGATGGTACGGGTTGACCCCTTTCCGATGAGCACGCCCATGACCCACGACCTCTCTCGCCGCTGGCAACTGCTTGCCATCGCAGCCGCCATCGTTTACCTGATCTGGCTGTTGGCGCCGGTACTGATGCCGTTTGCGGTCGCGGCGACGATCGCTTATCTGGGCGATCCGCTGGCCGACCGGCTGGAGCGCCTCGGACTCAATCGGATGTGGGCGGCAACGATTGTCTTCGTGGTGCTGATGATTGCGATCTTCGGCATCCTGCTGCTGCTGATTCCGCTGATCGCCCGCCAGGTCGAGAACCTCATCGCCAACCTGCCGCGTTACGGCAACTGGGCGCAAGACGTGGCTTGGCCATGGCTACAGGCCCGCCTGCATCTCGACCCACACTTATTTGACAGTGACCGGCTGGTCGATGCGGTCAAGGCGCATATCGGATCGATTGGCGGTGTGGCTGGCGTCGTGCTGGGCAAGGTGTCGCGTTCGGGTCTGGGCGTGGTGCTGTGGCTGACCAACCTGGTGCTGATTCCGGTGGTGTCGTTCTACCTGCTGCGCGACTGGGATCGTATGACGGCAAAAATCGACAGCATGTTGCCGCGCTCGATCCAGCCAACGATCGCGCATCTGGCGCGTGAGTCGGACAAGATTCTCGGTGCCTTCGTGCGCGGCCAGCTGCTGGTGATGCTGACGCTCGGCGTGTTCTACGGCACCGGGCTCGGTCTGGTCGGTCTGAGCGTGGGCCTGCTGATCGGTCTGGTCGCCGGCCTGCTCAGCTTCGTGCCGTACTTGGGTTTCATGGTTGGTTTTGTTGCGGCCATCGTGGCGGCGCTGGTGCAGTTTGGCGACTGGACCCACGTCTTGCTGGTATGCGGTGTGTTCATCGTCGGACAGCTGCTGGAGGGTTACGTATTGGTGCCCAAGCTGGTGGGTGACAAGATCGGACTGCATCCGGTGGCGGTGATTTTTGCCGTGCTGGCCGGCGGCTACCTGTTCGGCTTTTTCGGCGTGCTGCTGGCACTGCCGGCGGCGTCGGTGATCATGGTGCTGCTGCGTTATCTGCTCGAGCGCTACCGTCGCAGCGAGCTCTACAACGATGAAGGGCCGGACGATCCGGCCATCGCCGAAATCGATGTGATAGTGCATGAAAGCGGAAACGTCGAGACCGACGGCACGGTCGTGACGGCTCCTGCAAGTCAGCCCCGGCCATGATTGCGCAGTTGCCCCTGGCGTTGCGCTGGCCGCGCCGGCAGCGTTTCGAACACTTTCATGCCGGCGCGAATGCCGTTGCGCTGCAAGCGGTACGTACCCTGGCGCAGGAGCCGGAATCGCCGTGGGTCTATCTGCACGGGGCCAACGGCAGCGGCCGCAGTCATTTGTTGATGGCCACCTGCCAGGCCGCTGCGGCGGCAGGCCGGCGGGTCCAGTATCTGCCGCTGGCCACGCTCGGCGATCATGCCGCCGCGCTGCGCGGGGTGGCTGGCAGCGAGTTGCTGGCGCTGGACGATCTGGGTGCCATCGCTCGCAACCGCGACGCGGAGCATGCGTTGTTCGACCTCTACAACCGCGCCCGCGCCGAAGGCAGCGCACTGTTGTTCGCCGCCGACGCCGCGCCAACCCAACTCGGCATCGAGCTGCCGGACCTGCGCTCGCGGCTTGGCGCCTGTACCCAGTTCGCGCTCAAGCCGCTTGATGACGAAGAACGCCGCGCGGTGCTGAAAGAACAGGCGGCCGCACGCGGCATCGACCTGGACG
>JALYXN010000279.1 GCA_030947085.1 Pseudomonadota bacterium
TGTCCCAGTCCCTCAGGCCGCTGTCCAGCCATTCACGCAACTTCGCCGCTACGCCGCTATTGGCGACCGGTGCACCATGGGTGAACTTGCCCGCGAACCAGTCGCGCAGCAGCGGCTCGAACTTGGCGAGCTCGAAAAAGTAGTGTTCCGAATCGCGCAGCTCGGGCGTAGCGCCGGAGACCACCGAGGTCGGGTTGATCAGGTCGGTGGGAGCGTAAGTGGCGCCGCAGTGCTCGCAGTTGTCGCCGTACTGATCCGGGGTACCGCAATTCGGGCAGACGCCCTTGATGTAGCGGTCCGGCAGAAACATCTGCTTTTCCGGATCGTACAGCTGCTTGATACTGCGTTTGGCGATGCTGCCGCCGTCGCGCAGTCGGGTATAGATCAGCGACGCCAGTTCGCGATTCTCGTCCGAGTGAGTGGTGTGGTAGTGGTCGAACGCCACCCCGAAAGCGGCGAAATCGGCTTCATGCCCCTGGCGGATGCCGTCAATGAACGCTTCTGCAGTCATGCCGGCTTTTTCAGCGGCCAGCATGATCGGGGTGCCGTGGGCATCGTCGGCGCAGACGTACACGGTCTCGTTGCCACTCATGCGCTGCGCGCGCACCCAGATATCGGCCTGGATATAGCCCAGCAGATGGCCCATGTGCAGCGGGCCATTGGCATAGGGAAGGGCATTGGTAACGAGGAGGCGACGGCTCATGGAGACAGCTGCGTGGGAATGACTGCGCATTATGGCATGGCCGTCCAAACCGTTGCCGGGCGGGGCTTGCCGCTGGTTCGCCAAAGAAAAAGCGCGCCGTAAGCGCGCTTTTTCCTCAAGCCATGACAGCCTGGATCAGGGCTGGCGCTCCCAGGTCTGGCTGCGGCCGAACAGGGCAAAACCGACGTAGCCATGGACGTCAAGTTTCTGCCCACCGTCTGTCAGCTTCAGCTTCACCTTGTAAATCTTGCCGGACTTCGGGTCGATAATCTTGCCGCCGTCCCACACATCGCCGTTCTGGGTGACGCCCCACATGATCTTCATGCCCTCGATGGGCTGGTTTTTGCGTTCGCCGTCGCATTCCTTGCAGATCGGCTTTTCTCCATGCTTGGCAATGTCGTCAGGCGTCCGGTTGAGCAACTCCTTGACGGTCGCCTGGTATTGACCGTTGTTTTCGGTGATCTCTATCACCGACTTCGGCTTGTGAGTCGCGTCGTCGATCTGTTTCCAGGTGCCGGCCGGTGTATCGGTGGCGGCGAGCGCGGCACCGGTAGCGAGCAGCAGGCTGGTAGCGATAGCTAGACGAAAAGCATGCTTCATGGTGTTCCTCCCATACGAAAGCGTATGGATCGCAGATTGGCGAGGATTGCCGTAGTCGTCAAGTTGCATTGCGCAATGGCGAGAATGGGCGATAACTTCTGCCAGCCCGTCGTAGATCGGCGGCCGGATCGGCGTGGCTGGCATAATGGCCGCTTGGATCCATCAGATATGAGCGGACATGACGCAGGCAAATGAAGAACTGGTACGCCGCATTCTTGGCGACCTTGTCGATCCCCACACCGGTGCAGCGCTGGGCGATGTGGTGCGAGCGATTGGTATCGACGGCCCGCGGGTGTCGGTGGATCTGCAACTGGGATATCCGGCTGCCGGCGCCATCGAAAATCTCACCCATCGGGTTCGAAACGCACTGGAGGCGGATCCGGCCATCGATGTCGCAGCGGTGTCGTTCACCAGTCGTGTCCATGTGCACAAGGTGCAGGGCGAGCTGGGCCCGCTGCCCAGCGTGAAAAACATCATCGTGGTCGCCTCCGGCAAGGGCGGTGTGGGTAAATCGACCGTATCGGCGAACCTGGCGTTGGCCTTGCGCGCCGAGGGAGCCAAGGTCGGCGTGCTGGATGCCGACATCTATGGCCCCAGCCAGCCGCGCATGCTCGGTGTCAGCGGCAAGCCGGAGTCGCCCGACGGCAAGACCATCATCCCGATGCAGGCCCACGGCATTCCGGTCATGTCGATCGGTTTTCTGGTCGAGGAAGACACCCCGATGATTTGGCGCGGGCCGATGGTCACGCAGGCGATGATGCAGCTGCTTACCGATACGCGCTGGGAGCAGCTCGACTATCTGATCGTCGATCTGCCGCCTGGTACCGGTGACATCCAGCTGACGTTGTCGCAAAAAGTGCCGGTGGCCGGGGCGGTCATCGTCACCACGCCGCAGGACATTGCCTTGCTGGATGCGCGCAAGGCGTTGAAGATGTTTGAAAAGGTCGAGGTTCCGGTGCTTGGCATCGTCGAGAACATGGCCACTCACATCTGTTCGAACTGCGGTCACGAGGAGCATGTCTTCGGCGAAGGCGGCGGCGTGCGCATGGCGGCGCAGTACGACGTGCCGTACCTGGGTTCGTTGCCGCTGGACATACGCATTCGTGAGCAGGCCGACAGCGGCAATCCGACCGTGGTGGCGATGCCGGACTCCGAGCTGGCGGCCCGCTATCGGGAGATCGCCCGCAACACGGCCGGTCGCCTGTCGCGCCAGCCGCGCAACAAGTCCCTCGGACTTGGCAAGATCGTGGTACAGGGTGTGCCCAAGGCATGAGGCGCGGGCGCCGGCGCGCGGTAACCGCGTGACCGATCTGCGCCGGCCGCTGGAGGCGCTTCCCGGGTGCCATCCGCCGCTTGGGCCGCGGCCGTGGTATTTTGCCGATCCTTGACCGGTCCCATTCAGGCCGCGCAACCGATACGGCACTGGAGATCGCGTGAGCATCAAACCTGACAAGTGGATCCGCCGGATGGCCGAGAGCCAGGGCATGATCGAGCCGTTCGAGCCTGGCCAGGTCAAGGTCCGGGACGGCGAAAAACTGGTGTCCTACGGCACCTCCAGCTATGGCTATGACGTGCGCTGTGCCCGCGAGTTCAAGATCTTCACCAATATCAACTCGACCATCGTCGACCCGAAGTCGTTCGACCCGAATAGTTTTGTCGACTTCGAAGCGGATGTCTGCATCATTCCACCCAACTCCTTCGTGCTGGCGCGCACGGTCGAGTACTTCCGCATTCCACGCAAGGTGCTGACGATCTGTCTGGGTAAAAGCACGTATGCGCGCTGCGGCATCATCGTCAATGTGACGCCGCTGGAGCCGGAGTGGGAAGGCCATGTGACCCTGGAATTCTCCAATACCACGCCGCTCCCCGCGAAGATCTATGCCAACGAAGGCGTGGCGCAGATGTTGTTTCTGGAGTCCGACGAGGAGTGCGAGACCAGTTACAAGGATCGCGGTGGCAAGTATCAGGGCCAGCATGGCGTCACCCTGCCACGGACCTGATCGACTGCCTGAATGACCGAACACTCGCGAACACTCGGGTTTCGCATGTATCTGAACTCGGCGCTAAACTTCACCCGATACACCGAATGATTGTCCAGGAGACCCGCATGATCCGATTTTCCACCTTGCTGACGCGCGCGACCGCCGCACTTCTGCTGGGCAGCCTGCTTGTGCTGGCCGGTTGTCACCGTGGGAGCACCAGGGATGCTGTCAGCACGGCTTCCATGGAGGGCAAATTCGACGCTACCGTCCAGGCCTACAAGAGCAATCAGTTCCTGGTCGACGGCGCACTGCTTTCCGCGCTCGATACGGGTAGCCATTTCGCCTACCTGAAAGATCAGGGCAAGTTGCCGAAAACTGTGCTGCTCGAGCCGAGCGATGAGTCCAAGATTCGCAAGGCTCATTTGCAGTACATGGCACGCATGGAGATTGATTATGGCTTTGTCGTTTATTACGACGATGACGGTACGCTGAAGAAGATCAATCCGCAGGAAACCAAGGCGCGCGAGCTGGAAGATCATCATTCGCCGGTAGAGTTGCCAGACTCGCAAAAAGGCAAAGACGCCAGTAGCGGTGGGATGGATCGGCAACAGCAGGGCCAGCAACAGCAATATTAGTAGCGGGACGTTGATGGTGGGGTTGCCCGGAAAGCCGCGATGCGAATCGCGGCTTTTCCTGTTGCAGCGTCTGGTAAACGTTCGGCCGAGATAGTCTCTTTGTCGATAACCGCCGGTGTCAGTCCGCCAACACCCTCTTCAGGGTCTGGGTAAATGTTGCCAGATCGTCGGGCACGTAGGGTACGGATGGGCCGCGGCCCCACACCGGCCCGGGCCACGCTGCATCTCCCTCACGCCGCACCACGAGGTGCACGTGCAACTGGCGCACGATGTTGCCAAGCACGCCAAGGTTGAGCTTGTCGCATGATACGAATGAACGCAGCGCTGCGCTGGCCTGGTTTACTTCCCGCCACAACAGCGCCTGCTCGGCCGCTTCGAGATCGGTGAGTTCGACCAGCCTAGGACGACGCGGCACCAGGATCAGCCATGGATAGCGGGCATCGTTCATCAGCAACACGTCGCAGAGCGGCATCGAGATCACCGGGGATGTATCCGCCGCGAGGCGCGCATCGAGCTCGAAATCTGCTGAGGTCATTCAGCAGCCAGGTGTTGCTCAAAAAATGCCATCGTGCGCTGCAGCGCCAGTTTCGCGCTGGCTTCGTCGTATTGCTTGCCGACATCCCGATTGAAACCGTGATCGGCGGGGTAGGTGAAGGTGTCCATCTGCGGCAACAGTTCGCGATGTTGCGCCACGATGTCGGGCGTGATGTGCTGGTCCTTCTCGCCGAAGTGGAACATGACCGGCGCTTTCGGCGTCTCATGCAGAAACGGGGCGTTGCGGGCGCCGTAGTAGCTGACCGAAGGAAGACCCAGGCGCAGCGCGGCGAGCAGGGCCACCGTACCGCCCCAGCAATAGCCCACGGTACCGATCTTGCCGGCGGACGAAATCGCCTCGGCGGCACTGGCGACGTCCTTCAGCGCGCGCTCCAGCCCCAGTTCGCTCACCAGCTGTTTGCCTCTGGCGAAGCCGTCATCGCCATAGTCCAGCTCCACATCCCTTTCCAGATGATCGAAAAAGGCGGGTGCGATCGCGGTATAGCCCAGTGCGGCAAAGTGATCGGTCACTTTTCGCATGTGCGCGTTGACGCCAAAGATCTCCTGGATCACCACGATGCCACCCTTGGGTTTGCCCCGGGGTTCGGCCAGATAGGCGCCGATGCACTGGGTGCCGTCGGTCGGTAACGCGATCTGCTTGCCCATGAGATTTTCCAAGTGGTCCAAAGACTCAGATTAACGGTTCGGCGTGAGAGTCGCGTGTAACGTATAATTGCCTGTTTCCCCGCACATTTTCACGGTAGTTCAAGCCCATGTCACAGGCCGCACACAAGATCGGATTCGTCAGCCTCGGCTGCCCCAAGGCGCTGGTGGATTCCGAACGCATCCTGACCCAGCTAAAGGTCGAGGGTTACCAGATCGTGCCCAGTTATGGCGAAGCGGACGCGGTGGTGGTCAACACATGCGGCTTTATCGATGCGGCGGTGCAGGAGTCGCTGGATTCGATCGGCGAAGCGCTCAACGAGAACGGCAAGGTGATCGTTACCGGCTGTCTAGGCAAGCGCGAGTCGCTCATTCGCGAGGCCTATCCGGACGTGCTGTCCATCAGCGGTCCGCAGGATTACGTCAGCGTGATGAATGCTGTACACGCGGCCTTGCCGCCGACGCGCAACAAGTTTCTGGACATCGTTCCGGATATCGGTGTGAAGCTGACCCCGAAGCACTACGCCTATCTGAAGATCTCCGAGGGCTGCAACCATCGCTGCAGTTTCTGCATCATCCCTTCGATGCGTGGCAACCTGGTTTCGCGGCCCGTCAACGAAGTGCTGATCGAGGCTGAAAAACTGGTCAAGGGCGGGGTCAAGGAGTTGCTGGTGATCTCGCAGGACACCAGTGCCTATGGGGTGGATGTGAAATATGCCGAGCATGAATGGCGCGGCACGTCCTACCGCACGCGGATGACCGAGTTGTGCGAAGGGCTGGCCGAACTGGGCGTGTGGGTGCGTCTGCACTACGTCTATCCCTACCCGCATGTGGAC
>JALYXN010000302.1 GCA_030947085.1 Pseudomonadota bacterium
CGAGCAGGATCAGTGCAGGAAGAAAATCCGGCGCCAGTTGGTGCGCGGTCTGCAACGCGGTGATCGCCGCGTCGGTATCGCCGTGTTGCTGCAGATTGCGACCGAGATTGAACCAGGGCATCGGTGCGGTCGGTGCCAGTGAGCACGCGCGACGCCAGCTGGCGAAGGCGGCGGTCATGTCGCCAGTAGCCTGTTGCGCATTGCCAAGGTCGGAGTGCGCCAGCGCGTAGTCCGGCCATTGCGTGAGGGCTTGTTGAAGTGCGTTGATTGCGTCGGCGTGGCGCTGTGCGCGCGTGTGCAGGATGCTGAATAGGCGCAGCACTTCCGGGTGGCCGGGCGACTGCGCCATCGCGCTGTTGAGTGCCTTGAGTGCTGACGCCGCTGCACCGTCACGAATGGCGTGGGCAGCCTTCTGCAATAAACCGACGCTGGCCGGCGTCAGTCCGTCGAGCCGAGGTTCGGCGGCTTGGCGAGTGACGGATTCGCGGGTGGTTGCCGACATGCGGTGGCCTCGCAGCAGTGAGCAGCACTGATGATACGTGGTCGAGACGCTGCGTATCGCGCCTCAGATCGACAGCGGATCCTTACCCACGCATGGCCTGCCCGAAGGCACGCCACGCGTTGAGGCGGCTTACTTGCGATGCGGTGGCTTGCCGCCAGCGGGGCGCGGCTTGAAACTACCGGGCTTCTTGAAGCCGCCGGCTTTGTGCGCCGGTAGTGAGCTGGTACCCGTATCACTGCCGTCCCATTCATGGATCCGCAGCTGCTGCTGCACCACCCACACTTTCTTCAGGTGATCGAACACTTCGGCCGGCATGCCGTCGGGCAGGTCGATCAAGCTGTAATGATCGCGAATGCTGAGGCGACCGATGAACTGGCTTTCAAGGCCGGCTTCGTTGGCAATGGCGCCGACGATATTGCCCGGCTTCACCCCGTGCTCGTGACCGACCTCGATGCGGTAGGTACGCTTGCCCTCTTCAGTGGCATGGGAGCGCGTAGGGCGAGGGCCGGCCTCGCTGTGCGGTTTGTGCTCGTGCGCGGGGCGAGGTGAGGCTCCGTCTCGCTCCGCGGAAGGTCGGCGGTCGAGCTGGCTGTGGCGATCGCGCGTGGGCGGACGCTCACGCGTCGATTCAAACTTCTCGCGTTTCGGCGCCGGTGCCAGCAACAGCGGCTGATCGCCCTGTGCGATGCGCGCAAGCGCAGCGGCGATCTCGATCGCCGGCACGTTGTGTTCCTGCTCGTATTGCTCGATCAGCTTCTGGAACTGGCCGAGGTCACCTTGCGCCAGCGTGTCGCTGATACGTTGCTTGAACTTGCCGATGCGCACGTCGTTGACCACGTCCACCGACGGCAGCTGCATCTGCTCGATCGGCTGACGCGTGGCGCGCTCGATCGCGCTCAGCATGCCGCGCTCGCGCGGGCTGACAAAAAGAATGGCCTCGCCGCTGCGTCCGGCACGGCCGGTGCGGCCGATCCGATGCACGTAGCTTTCGGTGTCGTACGGAATGTCGTAATTGAAGACGTGGCTGATCCGTTCCACGTCGAGGCCGCGGGCGGCCACATCGGTGGCGACCAGGATGTCCAGCTTGCCGTCCTTCAACTGCTGGATTACCCGCTCGCGCTGCGGCTGGGCGATGTCGCCATTAATGGCGGCCGCCGCCAGCCCGCGCGCCTGCAGCTTGCTGGCGAGTTCCTCGGTGGCCTGCTTGGTGCGGGCGAAGATGATCATCGCGTCGAACGGCTCGGCCTCGAGGATGCGCGTGAGCGCGTCGAGCTTGTGCATGCCGCTGACGAACCAGTAGCGCTGACGGATGTTGGGCGCGGTGCTGGTGGTGGTCTTGATGATGACTTCGACCGCATCCTTCAGATGCCGCTGCGCGATCTTGCGGATCACGCTGGGCATGGTGGCCGAAAACAGCGCCACCTGGCGTTCCGGCGGCGTGGCCTGGAGGACTTTCTCGACATCGTCGATGAAGCCCATGCGCAACATTTCGTCGGCCTCGTCGAGCACCAGGTATTTCAGCTCGGAAAGATCCAGCGTGCGCTTGTCCATGTGATCGATCACGCGGCCTGGCGTTCCCACCACCACGTGCACACCGCGCTTGAGCGAATGCAACTGCGGGCCGTAACTCTGGCCACCGTAGATCGGAAGTACCTGAAAGCCAGGGATGTGCGCGGCGTAGCGTTGGAAGGCCTCGGCCACCTGGATCGCCAGTTCGCGCGTGGGTGCCAGCACCAGTGCCTGTGGCTTGCCTGCGCGCGGGGTGAGGCGCGACAGGATGGGCAGCGCGAACGCGGCAGTCTTGCCGGTACCGGTCTGTGCCTGGCCAAGCACATCGCGGCCTTCCAGCAGCGGCGGAATGGTGGCAGCCTGAATCGGCGAGGGCGACTCATAGCCGACTTCGGCAAGAACGCGCAGAACATCAGGGTGCAGCGCGAGTGCGCCAAAGCCGGACGGAACCGGGGCGTTGTCGGAAACGGGGGATGACATGGGGGGAACCTCAGAACGATGGCAGCGCCGGGAATGCGGCGCGCAAGCCGGGTATTCTACCAGCCCGCAAGCATTTCGGCAGAGTTCTTGCTGAACGTCCGGGTAAAACCGACGATCGATACGCACCTGGAACACCATCGAGATGGTGCAACAAGCCGGCGGCGTGCCCGTACTGGGCAACACCTGCCATGCTT
>JALYXN010000313.1 GCA_030947085.1 Pseudomonadota bacterium
GGCCTGATCAGCGTCGAGCCTCCACTGACATGCCTCGCTCCCGTCGCGGGCAAGGGCTGAAGTGTTGTTCCCTCCCCTGCCATCAGGGGGATGAGCCAAAACGGCGAACCTGCCCGCCCTTCCCGACTCGCTGGGGCTCGCGTGATTGTCGCTTCCTCCCCTGCTTGCAGGGGAGGGCTGGGGTGGGGTCGCCCTTGATCTCACTTCACTGACAAGAGCAGCCCCCTCACCTAAAGGACTCCCTTCGGTCGCCAACCTCGCCGTGCACACAGGGGAAGGGGCAAATCAACGAGCTTCCCAGCCTGACCCGTCCCAGCCAAACCGGTATAATGCCCGGTTTGACGAATTCCCTTTACCGCACCTGCCCTTGCAAGCTGTGCGGCGCATTTCTTCGGAGGTTTCATGCAATACATCTACACCATGAACGGCGTCAGCAAGATCGTTCCCCCGAAGCGCCAGATCATCAAGGACATTTCGCTGAGCTTCTTCCCCGGCGCCAAGATTGGCTTGCTCGGCGTCAACGGCGCGGGCAAGTCCACGGTGCTGAAGATCATGGCCGGCGTGGACACCGACTTCCAGGGCGAAGCGCGTGCGCAGCCGGGCACCAAAATCGGTTACCTGGCGCAGGAGCCGCAGCTCGATCCCGACATGACCGTGCGCGAAGCGGTCGAAGAGGGGGTGGCTGAAATTCTCGACGCGCAGAAGCGGCTGGAAGAGGTCTACGCGGCCTATGCCGAGGAAGGCGCGAACTTCGAAAAGCTGGCTGAAGAACAGCAGCAGCTGGAAAACGTGCTGGCTGCGAATGACGCGCATGCGCTGGAGCGCCAGCTGGAAGTGGCCGCCGACGCGCTGCGCCTGCCGCCATGGGACGCCTTGATCGGGCCACTGTCCGGCGGCGAGAAGCGCCGCGTGGCGTTGTGCCGGCTGCTGCTGTCCAAGCCGGACATGCTGCTGCTGGACGAGCCCACCAACCATCTGGACGCCGAGTCGGTGGACTGGTTGGAGAAGTTCCTGCACGACTACACCGGCACCGTGGTGGCGGTCACCCATGACCGCTACTTCCTGGACAACGCCGCCGAGTGGATCCTGGAACTCGATCGCGGTCGCGGCATTCCGTGGAAGGGCAACTACACCGAGTGGCTGGAGCAGAAGGGCGAGCGCATGGCACGCGAAGAGGCGTCCGAAAAGGGTCGCCAGAAAGCGCTAGCACGCGAGCTGGAGTGGGTCCGTTCGGCGGCCAAGGGACGTCAGTCAAAGGGCAAGGCGCGTATTAACCGGTTTGAGGAGCTGAACTCGGTCGAGTACCAGAAGAGCAACGAGACCAACGAGCTGTACATCCCGCCGGGCGAGCGTCTGGGCCAGGAAGTGATCGAGTTCAAGAACGTCTCCAAGCAGTTCGGCGATCGCCTGCTGATCGACGACGTGTCGTTCAAGGTGCCGCCGGGCGCCATCGTCGGCGTGATCGGTCCCAACGGCGCCGGCAAATCCACCTTGATGAAGCTGATCACCGGCGTCGAGAAGCCCGACAGCGGCGAAGTGAAGCTCGGCCACACGGTACAGCTGGCCTATGTCGACCAATCCCGCGACAACCTCGACCCGAAGAAAAACGTGTGGCAGGAAGTGTCCGGTGGCGCCGACATCATCACCATCGGCCGCTACGAATTGCAGTCACGCGCCTATATCGGCCGCTTCAACTTCAAGGGTACTGACCAGCAGAAACTGGTCGGCAGCCTGTCCGGCGGTGAGCGTGGTCGACTGCATCTGGCCAAGACCCTGATGCAGGGTGGCAACGTGCTGCTGCTCGATGAACCGTCGAACGATCTGGACGTGGGTACGCTGCGCGCGCTGGAAGACGCGATGCTGGAATACCCCGGCAGCGTGATGGTGATCTCGCATGACCGCTGGTTCCTCGACCGCGTGGCCACCCACATCATCGCGTTCGAAGGTGATTCCCACGTCGAGTTCTTCCCCGGCAACTACAACGAATACGAAGCGGACAAGAAGCGTCGTCTTGGTGAAGAAGGCGCCCGCCCGCACCGGGTGAAATACAAGAAGCTGGCCTGACAAAGAAGAAACGAGGTAGGAGGAGTGAGAAACGAGAGGTCTCGGCATATTGCTTTCTCTCACTTCTCACTCCTCTCCACTCACTCCTGATCAGGAACCCCGATGCACTTCATGCAGTCACTGCAGCACGTCTGGAAAAGCAACGACTCGCTGGTCTGCGTCGGACTGGATCCGGAACTGGCGAAGTTTCCCGCCCACCTGCGTGATACGCCGGACGCCGTGTTCGCGTTCTGCCGCGACATCGTCGATGCGACGGCGGACCTGGTCTGCGCGTACAAACCACAAATCGCCCACTTTGCAGCATTGCGCGCCGAAGACACGCTGGAACGGTTGATCGCACATATCCACGCCAGGCATCCCGGCGTGCCTGTGATCCTCGACGCCAAGCGCGGCGACATCGGCAGCACGGCGCAGCACTACGTCACCGAGGCCTTCGAGCGCTTCGACGCCGACGCCGTGACACTCAATCCGTACATGGGCCGCGATTCGATCCAGCCGTTTCTGGACCGTGCCGACAAGGGCGTGATCCTGCTTTGCCGAACGTCCAATCCCGGCGGAGCCGACTTTCAGTCGCTGGACTGCGGCGGCGAACCGCTGTACCTGCGTGTGGCCGAAACGATCGCTCGCGACTGGAACGGCCACGGCAACTGCGCGCTGGTGACGGGCGCCACGGGGCCCGAAGAGATCGGCCAGGTACGGGCACGTGTTGGCGACATGCCGTTGCTGGTGCCGGGCATCGGTGTCCAGGGTGGGGACGTGGAAGCAGTGATGCAACAGGGCTGCACGGCCGACGGCACTGGCCTGATCATCAACTCCTCGCGTGGAATCATCTACGCCAGCGACGGCGAAGATTTCGCGGATGCCGCGCGGGCGGCGACAGATCATTTGCGACAGGTCATCAATCGCTGCCGCTGAGTGGTGCTCATTCGTTTTCCCTGCATCAATCAAGGAAAAGTCTCACGACAACCGGTGGTGCCTTCGTACGCCTGTCCCGATCATTGTTGCTTACGCTCTGCGGTGAGTGAAAACCCGGCACTGGCAAGCTTGCGCCGCGCGCATGCTGAAAGCCGCCATGGACAGCGTTCAACACCATCAGGGGAAATCGATGAACACACGTTTGGTACTCGCGGCGCTTCTCGTCTTGACCGGCGCTCAGGCAACTGCTGCGGAACTACCGCACACCACTTCCCAGCGTGAGAACGCGACCAGCCTGTTGGTGATCTCACCGATATTTAACCAGCTGGTGGCGTTCAAGATGCCGCTTTCCTTTCACATCGCCAATGAAGAAACGAGCGCTCACGCCTACATTCGCCAAGCCGTGCCGAAGGGAGAAACTGCCGAGCAGTGGACGCAGATGATTACCGTCAGCGGCTACAAGGACGTTGCTGTCAATTCCGGGCCGCCCCCTGCGGTATTGATCAATACAATCGCGAGCAGTTTTAAGAAAGCCTGCCCCGATACGATCAGCGTCATGGACCTAGGCAATCCACCCATCGACGGATACCCCGCCGCGCTGGCGTTTGTGGGATGTGGTGCGATCAGTGGTGGGGGTAAAACACACAGCAAAACGGCCTTGGTGTTGGTCATCAAAGGTAGTCAGGACTACTACTCGATTCAGTGGGCAGAACGCGGGCCCGCGCAAGCGCGACCGGCCACCTTCGACAAACAAAAATGGGAAAACCGACTCGGGCAGCTATTGCCGGTATTTTTATGCGCGCGGATCGCGGGTGAAAAAAGCCCCTATCCAAGCTGCAGGTCGCGCCTGCTGAGCGACGATGACTCCCAAGCCGCCACCACGGACAACAGCGCGATATAGCCGTAGGAGTACTATCCCTTCTGCCGGACTCAGGGGGCGGGATAGGGTGACTTCTCGAGCAGCTTGGCCAAGTGAGCCGCGTTGCTGGTCAGCGTATCGATCGCCTGCTGCACCTTTTTTGGCGTGCTATCCAGATCCTTGTAATCGTCACTGCCCATCGCCTCACCGACCCAGTATGCGGAACTGCCCCCGGGTATGGTGAAACCCACGTCGGCCAAGGCCTGATAGATTTCGGCCGTCACGTGGTGGGCGCCATCCTCGTTACCGACGACGCCGACGATCGCCACCTTGCCGAAGGTGGGGTAACGGCCCTGCTTGTCGATATCGTCCAGTACCGCGTCGAGCCGTTCGAGAATCCGCTTGCTGACGCTGCTGGGCTGGCCCATCCAGATCGGCGTGGCGATAACCAGAATCTGCGACGCCATGATCTGCTTGAGGATCGGAGGCCACGCATCGCCTTCGCCCTCGTCGGCCGTTACGCCCGGCTTGATATTGTGATCGACCGCGCGCTCATAGGACGTCTCGACATCATGCTTTGACAGCGCCCGCAGCAGCTGGTCGAGAAGTTTCTGTGTCGATGACTCCTGCGGCCCCGACTTCAAGGTGCAGTTGAGTCCAAAAGCGGAAAGGGACATGGCGACGCGCTCCGAGCACTAAAATGTCAAAGATGCGCCAGACCAGGTGCAGCTGAAGTCTGTGCTGCGACAACAGTGCGTTCACATCTCAGACGCCGCTACGACCCTCAGACGTCGGATTTGGATGCGTGCAGCGTCTTCACCTTCAGATCCAATGCATCAGCCGCATCCAGCAGTGCGCGGGCAAAGCTGCGTACTTCGGCCGGACGCAAGGCGTACCAGTTAGCTGACTTGCCATCCGAAACATTGCGACCGCTGCGCGACACGCAGTGCGGCCTGAAAATCACCATGCCAGTCAGCGATTCCGAACTGATGTCTGCGGAAACAATCTGCAGGTGCGTTTCGTCTTCTTTCTTCACCAAAACCTCTCCCGGGCGGACATCCACCCCTCGCCAGCTTACGCTATGGCGAGGTCGGCGGTGGTTCTACCGTCCGCTGCGGCGTATCGCCTCGTTCATTCAGGGATAGCCGCGGTGCGACGGATGTCTGCTGAAGCGGCGGCGGGACGAATCAGCTTTCACCGCAGCCAGCGATCACAGGGTGTGACAGCAGTCGAGCGCC
>JALYXN010000328.1 GCA_030947085.1 Pseudomonadota bacterium
CGCCGGCCGCTTCAGCTTCAATGTGCGTGGCGGCCGCTGCGAAGCCTGCGAAGGCGACGGCATGATCAAGGTGGAAATGCACTTTCTGCCGGATGTGTACGTGCCCTGCGACGTCTGCCACGGCAAACGCTACAACCGCGAAACGCTGGAGATCCTCTACAAGGGCCATACCATCGCCGACGTGCTGGCGATGACGGTGGAGGATGCGCTCAAGCTGTTCGAGAACGTGCCCACCATCGCCCGTCGACTGGACACCTTGCGCGCCGTCGGTCTGGACTACATCAAGCTGGGACAGAGCGCGACCACGCTGTCCGGCGGCGAGGCACAGCGGGTGAAGCTGTCCAAGGAACTGTCCAAGCGCGATACCGGACGCACGCTGTACATCCTGGACGAACCGACCACCGGCCTGCACTTCCACGACATCGAACAGTTGCTGGACGTGCTGCACCAGCTGGTCGACCAGGGCAATACCGTGGTCGTGATTGAGCACAATCTGGATGTCATCAAGACCGCCGACTGGATCGTCGACCTCGGTCCGGAAGGCGGCGCCGGTGGTGGCCGGATTCTGGTATCCGGTACGCCGGAAACCGTGGCCGCCAGCGCCGAATCACACACCGGCCACTACTTGTTGCCGCACTTGACGCCAAAAAAGAAAAAATCGGCGGCCGGCAAGCGGGTAAAAGCGTCGACCAAACATATTGCATCAGCGGACAAGTACAGGCCGATGCGCGGCAGGAAAAAACATTCATGACTTCATCCGGCGCCGCCACTACGTCCAGCCCAGCTGGCACAGCCGTCTTGCACAGCGTGGCGATGAGCGTGCGCTGGCGCGATCTCGATGCCTTCAACCACGTCAACAATTCCAGCTATTTGACCTACCTGGAAGAAGCGCGGCTGCAGTGGCTCAGCGACGTTCCCGGCGCGCAACCGGACGATCAGGCGACGCCGGTGCTGGTCGCCAGCCAGCTCAACTATCGTCGACCGATCAACTGGCCGGCGCAATTGCGGGTCGAACTGGCTTGCGAACGCGTGGGCAACAGCTCGCTGACCATCGCGCACCGCATCATCGACGCCGATCATCCCGATCAGCTGTACTGCGACGGCAGTGTCACCATGGTCTGGATAAATCCCGCCCTCGGTACGCCGGTGCCACTGCCCCAGGCCATTCGCGACGTGGCACTGAAGTAAGAAGAAATCGGCATGACCTAGGCTGACCTTTACGCCAGCCAGTGATCCCGTTGGCGTACATCGTCCACCCACCGTCGTTATGATGGGTGTTCGATTTCCCCATGGAGTCCCCGATGCCGAAACGCCGCACTCCGCTGCTCCTTTGCGCCGTCTGCCTTGCCACCGTCGTCGGTACGGCGACCGCGCATGCTGCCGACGCTACCGAGCTCACGCTCTATCGCAGCGACCAGGCCGCGCTGTACGCCAGCAGCGACGGCAGCATTGACGCCGGATGTGCCGTGGTGCGCGAACAACGCTCGGTCAAGCTCGCCGCCGGCACGCACGATGTGGTCATCGGCGATTTGCCCAACTCACTCGATGCGGAAGCGCTCTCTCTAAGTTTTCTCGACGGAAGGGCCAGTGTCATTTCGCAGCGCCTGCTGCTGACGCAAGGCACTCATGCCGCGTTGACCGGGCTGACCAATCGCCACGTCGATGTCCTCGGCCCGAATGGCCAGAGCCTCGCCAGTGGCACGCTGGTGCGCGCTGGCAATGGCCTGCTGGTGCGCGATGACAGCGGCAACACCACGCTGATTACCCACTACGCCGCGGTTCGCACCACCGGTGCGGACTTCCCGACCGGATCCAGCCTGAGCCTGCGAGTAAGCGCTGCACGAGCGGGCCAGACGCGAGCCATGCTCAGCTATCCCACCTCCGGCCTTGGCTGGCGCGCGGCCTACGTGGCCACCTTGCAGCCGGGCGCTGCCTGT
Organism: Pseudomonadota bacterium; assembly: GCA_030947085.1. Lineage (GTDB taxonomy): Bacteria > Pseudomonadota > Gammaproteobacteria > Xanthomonadales > Rhodanobacteraceae > Rhodanobacter. The sequence goes on from JALYXN010000328.1 coordinate 1,938, forward strand.
CACATGCAGTTCGACGCACGCGCCAGCATCGCCAACCGCAGTGGCCGCGACTGGCATGACGCGAAAGTCACGCTGATCGCCGGCGAGCCGAACATGGCCAAGCCCTCGGCGCCACTTCCGATGATGGCCAACACACGCGCCTTCAGCGCGAAGGCCGCCGACATGCCGCAGCAGGACAGCATCGGCGACTACCGCAGTTACAGCTTGCCCGGCGCGCTCGAATTGCCCGATGGCAGCATCAGCCAGGTGCCCCTGTACGCCAGCCGTTCGCTGGATTGCGTGCGCACCGCACTGTACGAGAATGGGGGCAGCTTCCAGCCGCAGCAGCCAATCCTGAACCGCGATTTCAATCAGGGTGGCGGCAGCGCGATCATCAGCACCTTGAAGTT
>JALYXN010000343.1 GCA_030947085.1 Pseudomonadota bacterium
CGCGTACGAGCGAAGGCGAGCCGACGATTTGCAACACTGTCGATCTTGGCCAGCGTGATCAGCGGCTCGGCTACACGACGAAGTTCCTTCGCCTTGGGCAGGGTCGTGCGGATCAACTCATGCTTCATCAGTGAGGAGGCCATGTTGCGAAACATGGCTTCACGATGACTGCTGGTGCGATTGAACTTGCGTCCGGATTTTTGGTGGCGCATGGCGTAATCTCTATGTCTGTTGTTATGAAAAGCCGGTACGTATGCCCGGCTTCCCGCGGTTACCCGCTATTGAAGCCCACTGAGATGGGGCTTTCTTAGAGTGCAGCCCTGATGGCCGCCTGTGACGCTAAGCCAGGGCGCGATGCGCGCCCCGGCCAAGGTTTTGCTGACCGGCGATCAAGCTCGACCGCACAAAATCAACCTAACTGCATACCGTGCGAGAGACCCGGCGGTGGCCAGTTCTCCAGCTTCATGCCCAAGGCCAGACCGCGGCCACCAAGCACGTCCTTGATCTCGGTCAACGACTTCTTGCCAAGATTCGGCGTCTTCAGCAACTCGACTTCGGTCTTCTGAACCAGATCACCAATGTAGTAGATGCTCTCGGCCTTCAGGCAGTTCGCGGATCGAACGGTAAGCTCGAGATCGTCGATCGGACGCAGCAGCAACGGATCGAAACCGCTCTTCTCGGCCGTGTCGGTAGCGCTTTCACGGCGAGAGAAATCACCGAATACCGAAAGCTGGTCGTTGATAATCTCCGCTGCCTTGCGCACCGCATCCTCGGCGCCGATCGTGCCGTTGGTCTCGATATCCAGCACCAGCTTGTCGAGGTTGGTCCGCTGCTCGACTCGAGCTGCGTCCACTTCGTAAGCCACGCGCAAGACGGGCGCGAACGATGCATCCAGCTGCAGACGACCGATCGGACGTGCTTCATCATCCGGATGAACGCGCGTGCTGGCGGGCTGATAGCCCACGCCGCGACGCACTTTCAGACGCATGTTGAGCGTAACGTCCTTGGTCAGATGGCAAAGAACGTGCTCGGGGTTGATGATTTCCACCGAGTGATCGACGACGATGTCGCCAGCCGTGACCACGCCCTTGCCTTTCTTGGACAAGGTCAGCGTGACTTCATCGCCGGTATGCTGACGAATCGCCACGTCTTTCAGGTTGAGGAGGACTTCAATGACGTCCTCCTGCAAACCTTCCAGCGTGGTGTATTCGTGCAGCACACCATCGATTTCGACCTCGACGATGGCGCTGCCGGGGATCGAGGAGAGCAGCACGCGACGCAGCGCGTTGCCCAGGGTATGACCGAAGCCACGCTCGAGCGGCTCGACCACCACCTTGGCGCGGTTGGCTCCGAGCTGTTCGACGCTGAGGCCACGCGGCCGCAGCACACTAGTTGACGAAACTGCCATGCAGAGCTCCGGTAATTACTTCGAGTAAAGCTCGATAATCAATGCTTCATTGATGTCGGACGGCAGATCACCGCGATCCGGCACCGACTTGAACGTACCTTCAAACTTTTTCGCGTCGACTTCGACCCAGATCGGACGCAGATCCATGGTGTCAAAAATGGTCGCCGCTTCCTGCACGCGCAACTGGGCGCGTGCTTTCTCGCTCAGCGCAATCGCGTCACCGGCACGGACCTGATAAGAAGGAATGTTGACCTTCTTGCCATTCACCAGCACGGCCTTGTGGGCAACCAGCTGCCGAGCCTGGGCACGCGTTACCGCGAAACCCATCCGGTAGACAACATTGTCCAGACGGCTCTCGAGCAGGCGCAACAGGTTTTCACCCGTATTGCCCTTGAGCGTTGTCGCCTTGGTGTAGTAGTTGCTGAACTGACGCTCCAGCACACCGTAGATGCGCTTGACCTTCTGCTTCTCACGCAACTGCACCGCGTAATCGGACATCCGCATGCGCTTGTTGGCACCATGCTGTCCAGGTTTGTTTTCCAGCTTGCACTTGGAATCCAGCGCACGCGCCGGACTCTTCAGGCTGAGATCTGCACCCTCACGACGGGCGAGTTTGCAGGTAGCTCCACGATAACGGGCCAT
>JALYXN010000389.1 GCA_030947085.1 Pseudomonadota bacterium
CTCCTCCAGTATCTGGCGGGCGCAGCGGTACGGGTGCTGTGCCAACTATGCAGAGCGGTGCGCCCACGCACACGACAGCTTTACATAAGCATGCAGCAACGTGAGCGCTGTTCGCATGACCACCATGGTCGCCGTATCTACTCTGCACGGCACTGTACAAACGTCTTGCCTCAACATAACGTCGATATGTCCCGCTTGCCGAACCTGGTCACTGACTGATATGTCTCGCGGAGCATCGATATGGCAAAAACGGCAGCAGATCTGCTGATCGAGCGGCTGCTCGACTGGGGCGTCGATACCATCTTCGGCATCCCCGGCGACGGCATCAACGGCATCATGGAGGCGCTGCGCAAAGAGCGCGAGCGGATCCGGTTCATCCACGTTCGCCACGAAGAGGCGGCAGCCTTTGCTGCTTGCAGTTACGCCAAGTTCACCGGCCGGCTCGGCGTCTGCCTGGCGACGTCGGGGCCGGGCGCGATCCACTTGCTGAACGGACTCTACGACGCGAAGCTCGACCAGGCGCCGGTTCTGGCGATCACCGGCATGACCTACCACGATCTGATCGGCACCCACTACCAGCAGGACGTCAATACCGACTACCTGTTTCAGGACGTGGCGCTGTTCAATCAGCGGGTGATGGGTCCGGCACACGTCGTGAACCTGACGGAGCTCGCGATCCGCACCGCGCTGACCCACCGGACCGTCGCGCATATCACCTTTCCGACGGACCTGCAGGAGGCCGACGCCGGCGAGCAGAAGCGCTCACCGCAGGATGTAAAAGGACACACGTCGGAGCAGTACACGCCGCCCGTGCGAGTGCCGCTACGGGACGAGCTGGAGCGAGCCGCGGCCGTGTTCAAAGGCAAGCACCGAATCGCGATCGTGGCCGGCAGTGGCGCCAGAGGCGCCACCGAGGAACTCGAACTGATTGCGGAGAAGCTGGCGGCGCCGATCATCAAGCCGCTGCTTGGCAAAGACGTGGTGCCTGACGACAGTCCATTCACCACCGGCGGCATCGGCCTGCTTGGCACGCGGCCATCAGCGGATGCGCTGAAAGCCTGTGACGCGCTGCTGATGGTCGGCACCTCGTTCCCGTACATGGACTACCTGCCGGCGCCGGGACAGGCGGTCGCCGTGCAGATCGAGATCGACCCGGCGCGCCTCGGTCTGCGTCACCAGGTAGATGTCGGCCTAGCGGGCGATGCGCCTGCCACGCTGCGCGAACTGCTGCCGCTGCTGCCGCGTAACGACGATCGCAGCTTCCTGGAGGGGGCACAGCGCGACATGCGGGAATGGGAAAAGCTCATGGACGAGCGTTCTACCCGTGACGACATGCCGATGAAGCCCCAGGTGCCCGCCGCGCATCTGAGCGCCCTGCTCCGGGACGACGCGATCATCGTCTCAGATTCCGGCACGATCGCCACCTGGTCGGCCCGGTATATCAAGATCCGCCGGGGTCAGCGCTTTTCGCTCAGCGGCAACCTGGCGACGATGGCCAACGGCTTCCCCTACGCGATCGGCGCCCAGGCGGCGTTCCCCGACCGCCAATGCGTCGCCTTCGTCGGCGATGGCGGCTATTCGATGCTGATGGGTGAGTTCGCCACCTGCGTACAGAACCGGTTGCCGGTCAAGCTCGTCGTGATCAAAAACAACGTGCTCGGGCAGATCAAGTGGGAGCAGATGGTCTTCCTGGGCAACCCGGAGTACGGCGTCAACCTCTCGCCGATCGACTTCGTCAAGGTCGCCGAGGCGTGCGGCGGTCGCGGCGTCCGGATCGACGACCCGGCGCGCTGCCGCGAGCAGATGGCCGAGGCGCTGGCGATGGAAGGCCCGGTCCTGATCGAGTGCGTGGTCGATCCGAACGAGCCGCCGATGCCTCCCGGCATCAAGCCAGCGCAGGCGTTGCACATGGCCGAAGCGCTCGCGCACGGCGAGGTCAATCGCAAGCGGATCGGGATCACGCTGTTCCGTGATGTGGTGGAAGAAGCATCGTACGGCGAGAGTCCGGCCGGTGTGCTTGAGCGGATCAAGGACAAGGTCGAGGATCTGCTCCCCGGCGACCACAACGATGCAGGCACCAACGGCAAAACGGCGGGCGAGAGCCGGCCTGGCTAGTGGAGCAATACGCCAACATTGCTTGTGCTCCCCCACACCACAGCAGGTAGGAGTGCACGGCGTGCGCCCGGTGTCGCTGGTCCCGACGGAGCACGAAATCTTCTCGGTCAAAGCCTGCCTGCGAGGCATTGGCGCGGTGAGCTGAATGAGCATTTGCAAGCTCGAAACGAGCGTTTACCACATTCCGACCGACCGGCCCGAGGCCGACGGAACCTTCACCTGGAACGGCACCACGATGGTGCTGGTCGAAGCATTCTCCAGCGAAGGCGGCCGCGGTATTGGCTTCAGCTACGCGTCCGCAGCGGCGGCGCAGGTGGTGCATGAGGTATTGAGCGATGCCGTGAGCGGCTGCCCCGTGGACGATACCGGCAAGGCCTGGCACGCGATGGTGGCGTCCGTCCGCAACGTCGGCAGGCAGGGCATCGCCTCCACGGCTATCTCCGCCGTCGATGTCGCACTCTGGGATCTCAAGGCGCGCACGCTGGGACTGCCACTGTTCCGGCTGCTGGGCGCTTGCCGCGAGTCCGTGCCGATCTACGGCAGCGGCGGCTTCACCAGCTACACGAGACAGGAACTGGCCGACCAACTCGGCGGCTGGGTACGGGACGGTATTCCACGGGTGAAGATGAAGCTGGGCGCGGACTGGGGCACGAAGCCGGACGAGGATGTCGCCCGCGTGCGTGTAGCCCGTGAAGCGATCGGGCCGGAGGCAGAGCTGTTCGTCGACGCCAACGGCGCCTACACGGTGAAACAGGCGATCGTCCAGGCGGAGCGGTTTGCCGAGCACGGCGTCAGCTACTTCGAGGAGCCGGTCTCGTCCGATCAGCTTGAACAACTCGCCTTCGTGCGCAGCCATGTGCCAATGGATGTGGCAGCGGGGGAGTACGGCTGGGACCCGTGGTACTTCCGCGAGATGCTGCGGGCCGGTGCGGTGGACATCATGCAGGCGGACGCGACCCGCTGCCTGGGCATCACCGGCTGGCTCGAAGCCGCGCGGCTGGCCTACGCCTTTGATATTCCGTTCTCCGCCCACTGTTCACCGTCGATCCACGCCCAGGCCGGCTGTGCCGTGCCGCAGCTGTCGCATATCGAGTACTTTCATGACCACGTTCGCATCGAAAAGATGCTGTTCGATGGCGCCCTGATTCCCATCGCAGGCCGGCTTCACCCCGATCCGAACCGGCCCGGCCTGGGATTGGAATTCAAGCGCGCCGACGCGGAACGCTGGAGGATTGGCTGATGAGTCGA
>JALYXN010000406.1 GCA_030947085.1 Pseudomonadota bacterium
CGAGCAACCCGGCGCATCTCCTGCGGCTGCCGCGCAAGGGACATATCCGGGTCGGCGCCGATGCCGATCTACTGGCGCTGGACGACTCCGGTGCCGCGCACGACGTCATCGCTGCGGGCGTCGTGCATGTGCGCGACGGCAAGGTTCGCCATCACGGCACCTTCGAAAACACAATCTAGACGCCCGATGAGTCACCGTGGGTGGAATGACCTGACGCGGGGCACCGCATGAACACGCAGGAAAACAATAATCAGATGAGTCCCAGTAAAGTGATGGAAGGGCAGCAGCGCGGGTGGATCATACCGATCGGCGGCGCCGAGGAAAAAGAGGACGACCCGCGCATTCTTGAGCGTTTCGTGGAACTGTGTGGCGGCAGCGACGCGAATATCGTAGTGATTCCCACCGCCAGTCAACTGCTTGATACCGGCCGGCGTTACCAAAAGTTGTTTACCCAACTGGGTGCCGGTGACGTCGGCGTGCTTGATTTCGACATGCGCCGCGATGCCGAGGAAGAAAGCCGTCTGGAGCGTCTCGACCAAGCCACCGGCATCTTCTTCACCGGTGGCAATCAGCTGCGGCTGTCGACCACACTCGGCGGCACGGCGGTGGCGCAGCGCATTCGCGCGCTCAATGCCAGCGGCGTGCATGTCGGCGGCACTAGTGCCGGTGCCAGCATCCTCAGCGAACACATGATCGCGTTTGGCAAGGAAGGCATGTCACCCACCGCTGGCAGCGTGCGGCTGGCGCCCGGGCTCGGGCTGACCAATCGCTTCATCATCGACCAGCATTTCAGCCAGCGCGACCGGCTCGGTCGATTGATGGCCGCGCTTGCCTACAACCCGTACGCGGTCGGTATCGGCTTGGACGAGGACACCGCGGCCTTCATCCGCCCAGACAACACGCTCGAAGTCGAGGGCAGTGGTGCGGTGACCGTGCTGGATGCGGGAAACCTCCAATTCTCCTCGATGGCCGACGCCGGCGAACACGGCGCTGTGTGCCTGCTGGGCATGACTATCCACGTACTGATCGTCGGCGCCACCTTCAACCTGCAGACGCGTCATGCCTCCGCGGTGTCGCTGGCAACACCGAAAAAGGTGTCCTGACGGTGGCTGTAACAACTTGTTGACGCGATCCACGGAGAGATCGCTGGGGAATCAAGGTCGCAGCGATTGATTTCCCGGAACTGGAAACGGGCAGGTCGGCCTTTTTCCAGCAAACTGCCAAGCCATGAGCCACGGCTCAACCCAGCCTCAAGGAGCTGCATATGCGCATTCTGGAACGTTCCGTTTTTGTCGGCCCGTCGCTATATGCGCATTTCCCCGTCATCCGGTTGTTGCTGGATCTCGGCGAGCTGGAGCAGTGGCCGACTGCCAGACTGGGGCCGGCCTTCGTCGATGACCTGATCGCTGCCCTGCCGGGACTGGCCGAGCACGGCTGCTCTTATCGCGAGCCAGGCGGCTTCATCCGCCGCATGCGCGAGGACGAGGGCACCTGGCTCGGTCACGTGCTTGAACACGTCGCGATCGAATTGCAGAACGTGGCCGGTGAGGACGTGACCTTCGGCCGTACCCGCAGCGCCGACAAGCCGGGCGTGTATTCGGTGGTCTACGAGTATGTGCAGAAGGAGGAAGGTGTCGCTGCCGGAGAACTGGCGCTGCGGTTGCTGTGCTCGCTGTTGCCGGCCGAGCTGCAGCCGCGCGGCAGCGTGCCGGAGGATTGGGAATGGGCGACCGCGCGGGACGAATTCATCCGCTACGCGCAGCGCGGCGCGCTGGGCCCGTCGACCGCGTCGCTGGTGCGTGCAGCCGAGGAGCGCGGCATCCCGTGGCTGCGCCTCAACCAGCAGTCGCTGGTGCAGCTCGGCCACGGCAAATACCAGCAGCGCATTCAGGCCACCATCACCGGCCGCACGCCGTACATCGCGGTGGAGCTGGCCGGCGACAAGGAGGAGACCAACAAGATCCTCGCCTTGCTGGGCCTGCCGGTACCCAAGCAGCAACTGGTGCAGAGCGAAGATGACGCGCTGCGCGCAGCGCGGCGGCTGGGCGTGCCGGTGGTGACCAAGCCGTTTAACGGCAACCACGGCCGTGGCATCTCGATTCACCTGATGACCGACGACGAAGTGATCGAAGGTTTCAAGGAGGCCCGCAAGCATTCGCGTTCGGTGATCGTGGAAAACTTTCTCAGCGGTGACGATCACCGCCTGCTGGTGGTCAACAACGAGCTGGTGGCGGCGACCCGACGCACGCCGGGCCACGTGGTCGGCGACGGCGAGCGCACGATTGCGGAACTGGTCGAGATCGTGAACCAGGATCCGCGCCGCGGCGTCGGCCACGAGAAGGTGCTGACCCGGCTGGAGCTGGACGCGCAGGCGCAGATGATGATGGAGCGCGTCAGCTATAGCGCCGAATCGATACCGCAGGCGGGTGAAACCGTTTACCTGCGCTCGACCGCCAACCTGTCCACCGGCGGTACCGCCACCGACGTCACCGACATCATCCATCCGGACAATCGTGACATGGCGGTACGCGCGATCCGCGCGATCGGGCTGGATGTCGGCGGCGTCGACTTCCTCACCACCAATATCGCCGAGAGCTACAAGACGATCGGCGGCGGCATTTGCGAGGTCAACGCGGCTCCGGGCTTTCGCATGCACGTCAGCCCCAGCGAAGGCACGCCGCGCGATGCCGCCGGGCCCGTGATCGACATGCTGTTCCCACCGGGTGCGCCGTCGCAGGTGCCGATCGCCGCGATCACCGGCACCAACGGCAAGACCACCACTGCCCGCATGCTGGCGCATATCGCCAAGATGGCCGGCCATACGCCGGGTCTCACCACCACCGATGGCGTCTACATCGACGGCCAGCGCACGGTCGAGGGCGACATGACCGGGCCGGTGTCGGCACGCATGGTGCTGGCCGATCCGCACATCGACATGGCGATACTGGAGACCGCGCGCGGTGGCCTGCTGCGCGCCGGCATGGGCGTGCCGTCGGTGAACGTGGGCGCGGTGCTCAACGTGCAGTCCGACCACTTGGGTCTGAAAGGCATCGATACGCTGGAGCAGCTGGCCGAGGTCAAGCGGATCGTGGTCGAGGTCGCCACCGATTGCGCGGTGCTCAATGCCGACGATCCCAACGTGCTGAAGATGAGCGGCTACACCGATGCCAAGGTGATCTGCTACGTCACCATGAATCCGTCGCATGCGCTGGTGCGCGAGCACATCCGTGCCGGCGGCCGCGCCTGTGCGCTGGAGGATGGCGTCAACGGTTCGATGATCACCTTGTACGACAAGGGCAGCCACATCCCGCTGATGTGGACGCACCTGATTCCGGCCACGCTGGAAGGTCGCGCCACCCACAACGTGCACAACGCGATGGTGGCCGCCTCGATGGCGTTTTCGCTGGGGATCAAGCTGGACGCGATCCGCCAGGGCCTGCGCACGTTCGACACCACGTTCTTCCAGGCACCGGGACGCATGAACGTTTACAGCGAGCATCCGTTCAAGGTGCTGTTCGACTACGGCCACAACGCCAGCGCGGTCACGGTCATGGCCGACCTGGCCGGACGCCTCGACGTCACGGGTCGTCGCATCGTGG